>NZ_JAFMOZ010000134.1:0-130760 GCF_019049615.1 Rahnella sp. BCC 1045
ACGCGCTCACACAATTACAAACGCAGTCAGAATCCATCTTTGGCAAACCTGGCTAAACCAGACGGTGCTTTATCAGACGGACATTTTAACTTAGCCAAAAGGCGGACATTTAAAACCAGCCTAAACATTGATTATCTAAGAAACCCAGGATGTCCGGCTTTAGTCCGTCTCGTCATTCCGTAAAATCTGCCAGTTCTGCATCCTTTCATTCCGGCAGCTTTCACCACTTCACTGACTATCTCAGCCTTTAAACTGTGCCAGCCAGATGGTATGTCCGGCACATGTCGGGTCTTCGGCAACCATCTTCACTTCCCTGAAACCATGTTCATCAAACAGCGCCCGGTATTCTTCCGGAGCCAGACTTGCGTGATACAGATCTTCCCCTTCAAATGTGCCAATCGCCTCGCCGTTGCCGGGACCGCTGGTGAACATCAATGCTGCATCAGGCTTTGCGTGTTTCTCAAAAATGGCGAACATGGCGCGCTGATCATCGCGCGTCAGATGGAAAAAACTGTCCCAGGCAATCAGCCCGTCGAACTTCTCGTTCAGCGATAGCAAACGCATGTCGGCAACTTGCCAGTGTTGTTCCGGGAAACGTTCGCGGCAAATCGAAATCATCGGTTCTGAAGCATCGACGCCGGTCACTGAGAAATGACGTTCTATAAAATACCCGGCGATGGGTTTTCCTGCTCCGCAACCGATGTCCAGAATACAGCCTTCTGACGGGATCAGAGCCAGAAAACGGTCCAGCCACGCCTTTTCATATCCCTGATCTTTACGCAATTTATCCCAGATATCAGCATGTCGCTGATACAGTGAAATGATGTTTTTCGCCGAAATATCGTCCATTTTCTCTCCGTTCTGACCGTCATTTGATCGCGCTACGTGAATTCTGAGTGTCTCACGCGACCTCAGCGCCTGTCAGCGAAAGATTTGGATTTGTTCCCAATTCATCACTTTTTTATCATATTTATCAATGTGTTTATTGATTTTATCGGCATGCTTCGTATGATGTGGCGGACAGGAGTTTAACGTAGCGCTGAGAGATAACATCTGATGAAAGACATCACTTTTTACGGTCGTTTCGAGGCCGATATTCTGGCCGGGCGCAAAACGATCACGCTCCGTGAAGCCAGCGATGCGGATTTTGTGACGGGCGATCGTGTTCGCGTAAGTCGTTATGAAGACAACGTTTTCTTCTGCAATATCGAGATTCTCGACGTTACGCCGGTACAGTTTGACGAGCTGAATAACGCCCATGCCGTGCAGGAAAATATGACATTACCTGAGCTGAAACAGGTGATCAGCGAGATTTACCCGGGTCTGAAATCACTGTTTATGATCGCGTTTCGTCTGGTCTGACAGTTTTGTTTGACAGGAAAACGCACCGGAATCTTGCCCGGTGCGCCCTTTTCTCCTTAACCCTGCCAGCGGGATCCGCGGATCACCGAACAGAAATTGCCTCTGATGAAATCGGGTTCTTTGTCGGCGATGACATCCGCTTTTACGTTGCCAAATGTGGTTTGCGGTCTGTTTTTGATGCCATCATAAAATGCCTGAATGATGTCTTCTTTAAATGCCGGTGTCCGCGGATGCGCATCCACAACCGCATTTCGAACATCGTCTTCGTATCCCTGATAATTAATCCCAAGAACGTCCATTTCCACACCCGCTGTCACCAGCGCTATGACCGGATCCATAAATTCAGGGATCCCCGGCGTGGTGTGCAAGGCAATTGCGGTCCAGACTTTATCAATATCCTGCGTACTGACACCGTGTTGCTGCATAAATTTGCGGGCCGCGTTTGCGCCGTCCACTTCAAAGCGTTTATCGCAGCTACAATTTTCGTGGGTCAGCCCCATGTCGTGGAACATACAGCCGATATACAACAATTCGTGATCGACTTTAAGCTGACGTTGCTGACCGGCAAGCGCCGCCCAGTAATACACGCGACTGGAATGATGGAACAGTAAATCGGTTTCTGTATCGCGCACCAGTTCGGTGGCTTCGCGCGCCATTTTGCTGTCGGGAATGCGGATGCCCTGAATGTTCAGACTCATAATATTTCTCCGGTTGGGTTGAATGAGTCCAGAATAAGCTTCACTATAAATGTCATCAATCGTCTCAATGTGACGATTAAGGACATAACCGCATTCTGCGACAGGAAATTCTCTCATGCCCAAACACATCATTATCCTGGCCGTGCCCGGCGTTCAGTTGCTGGATGTTTCCGGCCCGCTGGACGTTTTTGCCGAGGCAAATCAACAACGCGGGCGTGAGGTGTATAAACTCAGTGTGATGGCCGTGGCCGATCCGGTCATTGTTTCGTCTTCCGGCGCCCGGCTTCTGGCCGATCTGACCCTCGACGCCCCGCTACCTGACACACTGGATACCTTCCTGATTGCCGGTGCGCCGGTACTCGACAACTACCTTTCAGACGAAAAGCTGCATGAAAATATTTGCCGGTGGAGCCATCACGCACAGCGTTTCGGTTCGGTTTGTAGCGGCGCGATGCTGCTTGCGGCGGCTGGATTAATCAACGGGCGTCGCGTTACCACACACTGGACTGTCGCGGAACGGCTTCATCAGGAATATCCGCAGGTGAGCGTAGAAGCTGACGCTATTTTTATTGCCGATGGCGAACTTCGCACCGCGGCTGGCGTAACGTCCGGGCTGGATTTGGCATTGAATATGGTGGAGGAAGATCTCGGGCGCGAAACAGCTCTCGTCGTTGCCGCGCAGCTGGTGATGTTTTTCAAACGTCCCGGCGGCCAGTTACAATTTAGCCGCCATGGGCAGGCCTCGTTAAGCGGACGTTCTGCTTTGCAGGACGTTCAGCGCTGGGTGCTGAATTCTCTGGATCAGCCGCATAATGTGCAAAGTCTTGCCACACATATGGGGATCAGCGCCCGACACATTACCCGTTTATTTAATCAGGAACTGAATCAGTCACCGGCCGAATGGCTTGAACAGCAGCGTGTATTTTACGCGCGTCAGCTGCTGGAAGCTGGCGAGCTGGCGGTAAAACAAATCGCAGCGGAATGCGGATTTTCCAGCGTCGATATCCTGCGGCGGGCGTTTGTCAGACAACTTTCAGTGACACCGTCACAATATCAAAAGTATCACAGCTCATGATATTTTTTACTTATAATTCAGTAGGTTTCAGGCATCTTCCGCTACCTGAGCACGACGAAAACAGTCGGGATGATGCGTATTGATCAGGCCCGTCGCTTCCATCCAGGCATAGACAATCGTCGGGCCGACGAAGGTAAATCCCCTTTTCTTCAGATCCTTCGAAATCCGTTCTGACAGCGCATCTTTCGTGGGAACCGGGCCAGTGTGCTGAATGGCTTTACCGTCAATTTGCGCCCAAATCCACTCACCAAATTCTTCACCTGATGCCTGCATGGCCAGATATGCACGGGCATTTTTAATCACTGCGGTGATCTTGATGCGCGAACGAATAATGGTGGCGTCGTTCACCAATCTTTCGATATCTTCTTCAGTAAATTCAGCCACTTTTTGCGGGTCAAAATGGTAAAATGCCTGCCGCAAAGCATCGCGTTTTTTCAGTACGATCCGCCATGATAAGCCCGCCTGGAAACCATCCAGCATCAGCTTTTCCCATAAGGCCCGGCTGTCGCGAACCGGTTTTCCCCATTCGCGATCGTGGTAATCGCGCATCATCGGGTCGTTATCACCCCAGGGGCAACGCGGTAAATCATCAGGAAATTCAGAGTTCATGGCAGGCCTTCTGGCGATGTGATGAATAAGCTTACGATAAAGCCGGGCAGGTTTAAACCGCCCCTTTTCACCTGCCAAACAGCATTCAATCCGGTTATTGTTTAAAAAACCGAAGGTCAGGTGTGCACGGTTTTGAATTATGTCATAAACTGTATGTTGTAACTAATTGGAGGGTTTATGGCAGATTATGATCTAATTGCCCGGATGAACGGCTGTTTTAACGAACTGGAACTGGCTTTGCACGACCTGGGGAATTTCCTGAATCAGCTGGAGTTATTGCAGGCCAGAGTATTTGCCTTGCCGGAGATTGCCAAGGGCGAAGAACATAATCCTGCGGACAAAATTCAGGTGACCCCTTTTACCGGTGAAACCGCGCAGCAGCTGGCGTTACAGCATTTTCAGCGTCTGTTTATCCATCATAATAACGAGAATGTGAGCAGTAAATCCGCCGTCCGTCTGCCCGGCGTGTTGTGTTATGCGGTGGACGAAGCCGAGCATCAGTCCGCCCTGTTGCTGATTGAAGAAGTGAATAAATTAAAAGCCGAGCTGGAGAATATTGTCACCGTTGAATCAGGTCTCGCCCGCGAACAGCGCTTTGAATTTGTTCATACTCATCTACGCGGGCTGATTACGCTGAACGCTTACCGCTCGGTCAATTTTCTGAATGATCCGGATTCCGTGCGGTTTGGCTGGGCGAACAAACACATCATCAAAAACGTCACGCGCGATGAAGTGCTGGCTCAGCTGGAAAAGAGCCTGAATGCAGGCCGCGCTGTTTCGCCGTACACACGCGAGCAGTGGATGGAAAATATTAACCGTGAGATGAACGACGTTAAGCGCCTGCCAGAGCATGCGGCGTTGAAATTTAAACGTCCGGTGAAAGTCCAGCCGATTGCGCGCGTGTGGTACCGCAACAGCCAGAAGCAGGTGCAGCATCCCTGCCCGCTGCCGCTGATTGCGCTGTGTCTGCGCACGCCGGTCATGCAGGTGCCAAAACTCGGCGAATTGCAGGATTACGATGCGTCGTCGGTAACACACAAATATAAGCCGAAATCACAGCCGCTCAGCCTGTTGATCAAACGTCTTCATTTATATACCGACTATCCGTTATAAAGCGCTGTTACTGAACGCGGCGCGCACAAAAAAGGTCCGGAAATCCGGACCTCAATTTGCTTTCTAACATTTAACCGGAAACGATCAGCGCTTCATGCTGCCCACCATGTCTTCCGGACGCACCCACTCATCAAACTGCTCTTCCGTCAGATAGCCGAGTTTCAGGGCTGAGCCTTTCAGCGTCAGGCCTTCGTGGTGCGCTTTTTTGGCAATTTCTGCCGCTTTGTCGTAACCGATATGCGTATTCAACGCGGTCACCAGCATCAGCGACTCGTTCAGCAACTGCGAAATACGGTCACGGTTTGGCTCGATGCCCACTGCGCAATGCTCGTTAAAGCCACGCAGCCCGTCAGCCAGAAGACGAACGGATTGCAGGAAATTGTGGATCACCAGCGGGCGGAACACGTTCAGCTCGAAGTTACCGGAAGCGCCGCCGATATTCACCGCCACATCATTACCCAACACCTGCGCGCACAGCATGGTCATTGCTTCGCACTGCGTCGGATTCACTTTACCCGGCATAATGGAACTGCCCGGTTCGTTTTCAGGGATGGAAATCTCGCCGATGCCGCAACGCGGGCCGGATGACAACCAGCGCACATCGTTGGCAATTTTCATCAGCGACGCGGCCAGACCTTTCAGCGCGCCATGGCCGTGAACCAGCGCATCGCAGGTGGCCAGCGCCTCAAATTTATTCGGTGACGTCACAAACGGTTGACCGGTCAGTTCGGCAAGCGCTTTCGCCACGCGAACGGCATATTCCGGATGCGTATTCAGGCCGGTACCGACCGCAGTGCCGCCCAGCGCCAGTTCGGCGATATGCGGAATGCTGTTTTCGATATGCTTAAGGTTATGTTCCAGCATCGCCACCCAGCCGGAAATCTCCTGGCCCAGCGTGAGCGGCGTAGCATCCTGAAGGTGTGTACGGCCAATTTTGACGATATCGCGAAATGCTTCGGCCTTAGCCTGAAGAGTTTTGTGCAACACGTTCAGCTCAGGGATCAGCTTTTCGCGCAGCTCAGTCACCGCCGCCACATGCATTGCGGTCGGGAAGACATCGTTCGAGCTTTGGCTTTTATTCACGTCATCGTTCGGATGAACTTTGCGCCCTTCGCCGCGCTCGCCGCCGAGGATTTCACTCGCCCGGTTGGCCAGCACTTCGTTCATGTTCATGTTGGTCTGGGTGCCGGAACCGGTCTGCCAGATTGAAAGCGGGAATTCTGTGGTGTGTTTGTCGGCCAGCACTTCGTCTGCTGCCGCAATGATAGCGTTACCCCGTTCGGCGGGTAACAAACCCAGATCGATATTCACACTGGCCGCTGCACGTTTCGTTTGTGCCAGCGCGTGGATCAGAGCCACCGGCATTTTTTCCGAGGAAATACGAAAGTGTTCAAGCGAACGTTGTGTCTGTGCGCCCCAAAGCTTATCTGCCGGAACATCGATAGGCCCCATTGAGTCTTTTTCAATGCGAGTCGCTGCCATTACAGTCTCCTTAGCTTTTTTGCCCGAATGATGAATTCGATTGATAATTGTGGTTTTTTGCAGGTTTTTGAGTGCCGGATGCGGTCCCACGCATTCACGAAGCTATGGGTCGAGTATAGTGTCATATAAGGCAGACGTATAATTCGAATCGATCCTGATTCCGAGTTTTCGCCCTAACCGCACTTTTTGAGGCATCTTAGTTGTAAAGCCCGCTTTGTCATTGTTTACTATGCCCAGAACTTTTCTATTCAGGATGAAGCAATGCAAAAGATGCATAACGGTGTACAAAATTACGCCTGGGGCAGTAAAGACGCACTGACTAAACTCTATGGGATCACCGACCCGCAAGGCCGTCCGATGGCAGAACTGTGGATGGGTGCTCACCCGAAAAGCAGTTCTCAGGTTGTGAATGCCGAAGGCCTGACCCTTTCCCTGCGTGATCAAATCAGCGCTGACCTTGATGGCCAGCTGGGTAAAAAAGTCGCCAAACGTTTCGGCGAATTGCCTTTCCTGTTTAAAGTCCTGTGTGCCGACCAGCCGCTTTCCATTCAGGTTCACCCGAGCAAAGGTGCCGCCGAGATTGGTTTTGCGAAAGAAAATGCTGCGGGCATTCCTCTGGACGCCGCAGAACGTAACTATAAAGATCCGAACCATAAACCTGAGCTGGTTTACGCCCTGACGCCTTTCCAGGCGATGAACGGTTTCCGTGAACTGCGTGACATCGTTTCCCTGCTGCAACCCGTAGCCGGTGCGCATCAGCTGATTGCCAGCTTCCTGAATTATCCCGATGTCGACCATCTGCGTGCCCTTTTTGCCGGCCTGCTGAGTCTGGAAGGTGAAGACAAATCCCGTGCGCTGGACGTGCTGAAATCTGTGCTCCGTGAACAACATGGCGAACCGTGGGATACCGTGCGCAGTATTTCTGAATTCTATCCGGACGATTCCGGTCTGTTCTCCCCGCTGCTGCTCAACGTGATCACTTTGCAACCGGGCGAAGGCATGTTCCTGTACGCCGAAACGCCGCACGCCTATCTTAAAGGCGTGTCTCTGGAAGTCATGGCGAACTCAGACAACGTGCTGCGCGCCGGTCTGACCCCGAAATACATCGATATCCCTGAGTTGCTGGCCAACCTGAAATTTAACGCCAAGCCTGCCGGTGAATTGCTCACCACGCCGGTACAAAAAGGCGCGGAACTCAACTTCCCTATTCCTGTCGAAGATTTTGCCTTCTCGGTTCATGAGATTGCCGCGGAACCACAAACGCTGGAACAGGACAGCGCAGCAATCGTCTTCTGTATCGAAGGCCAGAGTGTGCTGTCCAGACAGGGTGAAACGCTGACGCTGCTGCCGGGCGAATCCTGTTACCTGGCCGCCAGCGAATCACCGGTGACCGTGAGCGGTAACGGTCGCATTGCGCGGGTCTTCAATACCCTGAGCAAGTAAGGTGAGATGAAACGAAGATGAAACAAATTGGGGCTGCGTGCCCCAATTTGATGATTTTTCTGTTGATTCAGCTACACTCAGGAGACTAAGAACGCCGTAAGGCGTTTTTTATTTTCGGGATATTTCATAAGGATAAACAGAGATATGAAGAAGTCGATAGTCGCTGTAAGCGTCATTGTAGTCCTTGGCGCGGCCTGGACAGGCGTCTCGTGGTATACGGGTAAACTTATCGAACAACATCTGGATGAGCAGGTTGCTGCGGCTAACAGCCAGTTGCAAAGCGCTTATCCAAAAGCAGGTCTGAAAGTCAGCTATCAGGATTACCATCGCGGGCTGTTCAGCAGCAACTTGCGTCTTGTTTTGCAACCCGATGCCGCGGCTGCCGCGGCCGGTACCAGCGTGCTGAAAACCGGTGATGAAATTGCCTTTATCGAAACCATCGATCATGGCCCGTTCCCTGCCGCTCAGCTGAAGAAATTCAATCTGATCCCAAGCATGGCATCCGTGCATTCAGAACTGCAAAACACCCCGACGCTGAAAGGTCTGTTTGACGTCACCAAAGGCAAATCGCTGATCACCGCGGACACGCGTTTGTCTTACAGCGGCGCCAGCGCTTCAGCGATTGATATCATTCCGGTGACTTACCAGAAAGACGAAAGTCAGCTGCAATTCTCCGGCGGTACAATCGATGTTGATGTTGATAAAGACCTGACTGCGATGAAACTGAAAGCCAGCACAGACAGCGTGGCGCTTACCTCTAAAAATCAGTGGGGCCAGCTTGAGAAAGTCACGCTGGCCGGTTTCAGCATGGACAGCGATACCCATCAGGGTAAATTCCAGGTAGGCGTGGGCGATCAGAATCTGACCGTGAAGCAAATTCTGGTGAACGTTGACGGTAAAGACGCAGGTTCTCTGGATAACTTCAAGCTGGTGAGCAAATTCGCTGAAAACGGCAATAACATCACCGGTCAGCAGGATTACACCATCGACGCTCTGAAAGTGCAGGGTCAGGATTTCGGTTCAGCAAAACTGTCCCTCAGACTGGATAAGCTGGATGGTGCGGCGCTGAAACAGTTTGCAGATAACTACAATCAGCAGTCGCGTGATTTGCTGATGAAACAGGGTGAACTGGATCCTGCGGCTTATCAGCAACAGGCAGCTGATTTACTGCTGGCGAACCTGCCATTACTGCTCAAGGGTAATCCGAGCATCAACATCGCTCCGCTGAGCTGGAAAAACAGCAAAGGCGAGAGCAGCTTTACCCTGCAACTGGATCTGAAAGACCCGGCTGCCACACCGGCACAAACGCAGGATCAAATGCTGTCGCAGCTGGTGAATAAAGTGGATGCCAAACTGACGATTCCTCTGCCAATGGCGACTCAGGTGACCACTCAGGTCGCGCAGCTCGAAGGCTATAACGCTGACGATGCCGCAAAACTGGCTCAGCAACAGGTTCAGGGTCTGGCCGCGATGGGTCAGATGTTCAAACTGACTACCGTGAAAGATGACACCATCACCAGCAGCTTCCATTACGCTGACAATCAGGTTGACCTGAATGGACAGAAAATGACGTTGCAGGAATTCGCCGGTCTGTTCGGTATTCTGGGCGGGCCAGCAGCGCCAGCTCCAACGCCTGAACAGGAAGCGCCTGCTGCTCCTGCACAGTAGTCATCACAGATTGCCTTAACGGTTTTCTTGGCGGCTCTTGTCCTCACCGGGCGGGAGCCGTTTTTTGTGGCATTAGCACAACCACCTGCCGAATATTTTGAAATCGTTTTAGACCTTCCACGCCAGCCAATATCACCACAAAGAGTGATATCATTCACACTATCAATTAGTTCTCGCAAGGATCTTCTGACGTGTCTGACCCCGCTGACCTCCTCCGGCTGAACGATGTTTCGTTCACCCTCAATAATATTCCGCTCCTTGAGCCCGTTTCATTAACCCTGAATCCCGGTGAATTTACCCTGCTGACCGGCCCTTCCGGCAGCGGAAAAAGCACGCTGCTGAAAATCATCGCATCATTACAAAACCCGACCGGCGGCAACCTGTATTTTAAAGGCGAAGACATCCGCCGGATTAAGCCTGAAACCTATCGTCAGCGTGTTTCATACTGCTTCCAGACGCCGTCGCTGTTTGGCGAAACAGTCTACGACAACCTGGCGCTGCCTTACCAGATCCGCAATAAAAAGGTCGATGAAACACAGCTGCGCGCCTGGCTGACCAAAGTAAACCTGGCAGAGGATATGCTGACGAAACGGGTTCAGGAGTTATCCGGCGGTGAGAAACAGCGCGTCGCCCTGCTGCGTAATTTGCAGTTTATGCCCGATGTGCTGCTGCTCGATGAAATCACCAGTGCGCTGGACGAGGAAAATAAGGTCAATATTAATGACATTATTGCCAGCCTGGTCGCCGAAAAACAGCTGGCCGTGTTGTGGGTCAGCCATGACCTGAACGAAATTCGTCACGCCAAACACGTCATTACCCTGACCCGCCACACGCAAGGAAGTCCGGCTCATGAATCAGCATAATATTACCGATCAGTCACTGGCTCTGGCGTTGATTCTGGTAGTCGTCGCCCTGCTGGTCAGCAAGAAAGAAAAACTCGGGCTGGAAAAAGACATCATCTGGAGCGTGGCGCGCGCCATTGTTCAGCTGGTGGTGGTCGGCTATGTCCTGAAATATATTTTTGATATCAATAACAGCTTGTTAACCGTGCTCATGGTGCTTTTTATCTGCGTCAATGCGGCGCTGAATGCGAAGAAACGCAGCAAGAATATCGATAACGGTTTTGTCATTTCGTTTATCGCCATAACAGTCGGCACGGCGCTGACGTTAACGATTCTGATCCTCAGCGGATCAATTGAATTCCTGCCAATGCAGGTGATCCCCATTTCAGGGATGATTGCAGGGAATGCGATGGTGGCAGTCGGTTTGTGCTACAGCAACCTGAATCAGCGCTTTATCGACAATCAGCAGAAAATCCTCGAAATGCTGAGCCTCGGCGCGCCGACAAAAATGGCCTCCGGAAAGATTATCCGTGACAGCATTCGTGCGGCGATGATCCCGACAATTGATGCCGCAAAAACCGTGGGGATCGTGAGTCTGCCGGGCATGATGTCTGGCCTGATTTTTGCGGGGATCGACCCGGTGAAAGCGATTAAATATCAGATTATGGTGACATTTATGCTGCTGGCGACCGCCAGTTTATCGACAATTATTGCCGGTTATCTGGCGTATCAGCGCTTCTACAATGACCGCGCGCAGTTGCGCTCATTGAAATCTTCATAGCTGTCAAAGCGCCTGTCCGCGGATCCGCGGCGGGCGCACGTGACTTGCGGCTACAGATCCGACAGCACCTGACGAAGATTAATTTCTCCCGACGCTTCATCATCCAGATCCAGAACCCTTTCCAGTTCGTTCAGATGTTCCTGCATCAGCTGCACGGCCAGTGCATTATCTCCCCTTTCCAGCGCCTCAATAATCGCCTGATGCTCATCGCACTGGCACGAAGATACGTCGGCGCGCTGATACAACGCCACAATCAGGGAACTGCGCACCATCAGGTTCGCGAGGATTTCACTCAGCACGCTATTGCCCGAGATTTCCACAAGGATCAGATGAAACTCGCTCAGCTCACGCACAATCACGCGACGATCTTCGGATTTCGCCGCTTCCCGCTCGCCGTCCAGATGCGTCTGAATACGCTGGCGATGCTGACGGATACAGTCCGGGTTAATCCCTTCCACTATCGCGCGTTCAATCGCACGGCGGGCAATGAACACTTCACGGGCCTCTTTCGCCGTCGGCTGTGACACCATCGCCCCGCGGTTAGGTTCAATGGTGACGATGCGCTGCATAGACAGGCGCTGTAGCGCAACCTGCACATGATTACGGTTAGCGCTGAGAGCCTCAACCAGCTGCGACTCTACCAGGCGGGTGCCGGGACGCAGACGTTGCTGTGCGATAGCCTTCGATAAAACGTCGACAATGCGCTGAACTTCCAGCTGCTTGGCGGTTGTAATTTGATTACTCATGGAATGCTAAATAGCCTCTTTATGGCAGTTTTCGTGCAAACTATCACCGGCCGTAAACTTTCGTCATTAGCAAATGAAGTCTGGCCGTGAATAATGCACAAGTCCGCAACAAAACGGCACGTATTATTCATCATAATTATCATTCCCGCACGCATTCCCTAAATTCTTACATGATCAATACGAATCCGGATTCAGGCTGACGAATCAGCGCAGGCTCCCCGCGATGACAGGGAGTGCGGGTCTTTGAAATAAATCTGTTGCTGGATGTGATGAAACGAGGGGAATTACGGCATGGATCCTGTCTCTGGTTGCGCAATTTGCCCGAACATAAATTTTACCGGCAATTCCGCAACCTGATGAATAAGCGCCAGCAACGGTTCGCAGGGATGTGCATTATCGAGGCCGCGCAGGGTTCGTAAAAAGGTCAGCGCGGTTTCGGGCGTCGGGAATTTATCCTGCTGGGTGAAATACAAATAAAGCGCCAGCACCGCCACCGAACGGCTGCGCCCGCCACGACAGTGAACCAGCACATTTGCCGCACGGTGTGGCGGATAACTGCGTTTACCGGGGCTGGCCTGTCCGAGTAAACCATCCAGCGCCAGCACGCCCGCAAGCAGGTGATTTACCGTATTGCCCGCCCCGTCAATCAGCCCGATTTGAGTTCGCCGCAGCCAGGTGCCATCCGGCAGCGCCAGATCACCGAGCTGGAGATTAACGGCCATATTGAGCGCCGAAGTAATGTTGTGCTGGTGTAACAGATAAGCATCCTGTGCCGCCGGGCCATTTCCGAGGTATAACCAGCGGTGGCTTTGTCCGGTAACCGGAACGAGTTTAATGAGTAGCGGTCGGCTGTCTTCTTCTTGTTCAGCGTGTTTACGCGTTTGCCGGGGATCAGTCATTATCATCTTCCTGATATCAGTGAGTTCCGAAACGGTAACACATTCGAAAGCCGCAAACTTTTGCCTGTTTAGCACTTTACCGACTTCCTTAATTCATACCCTCCACGGCAGCACACCTTCCGGCAAACGTCGGGCAAACACCGACGCCAGTAACATCAGCATCAGCACCACACCAATCATCAGGCAACCTGTAGCCGCCGCGAGCGTCGAAGAGCCGCCCTCGTCGAGAAACACAATCATCGGGCCAAGCGTCTGAGTGCCGGACGTCACCAGCAGAACCGACACCTGAATTTCATTAAGCGCCGTCAGGACCACCAGAATCGTCCCTGCCATTGCTGAAGGTGCCGCCAGCGGCATCAGGATATCGCGCATCCGCCGCAGGAAACCGGCACCAAAGATTTGTGCGGCCTCATCCAGAGAACGTTCAATCTGCGCAAAGCCCGCCATCGTGGGCCGCAGAACCAGCGCCATAAAGTTGGAAAGATAGGCCGCGAGAATAATCCACACCGTGCCATACAGGCTGACGTGGATCAGCGGCAGGGGTTTAAGGAAAAACAGAATGGCGGCAATGCCCGTGACAATCCCCGGTAACGCATAAGCCAGCTCCGTGGATAACTGTAAAACGCGCACCAGCCGCGTGCGCTGCCAGCTGAGAAAATAAGCCAGAAACAGCGAGGCGACGGTCAGGATCACCGCCGTAAGCAGCGTCAGCCCCAGACTGGTGAAAAAGGCCTGGCGGATAGCCGGATACCCGAACAGCGCATTGGCATAATTAGTCAGCGTCAGGCTGCTAAACGTCAGCGCCTGCCCGAATCCCTGCGTCAGTGATGTTGTCAGAAGCGCGGAAAGCGGCAATAACAGGGTCAGGATCATCCAGAGCCAGACGATAATCTCTACCAGTAAACGCCAGCGCCCGAGTGACTGATGTAAAGATCGTGGCGTACCGGTCACGCGCACATCCTGACGCCCGCCCAGCCACCGGCTGATCATCAGACCGCCCAGCGTAATCGTGGCAATCAGCAAAGACAGCACCGCCATATCCGCCAGCGCCGATGCACCAAGGGTATTGAGTTGCTGATAAACCAGCGTGATCAATGTGGGAACGCGCCCCGGAATGCCCAGCATCGCCTGAATACCGAAATTACCCGCCGCCGTAACAAACGACAGCGCCGCACCGGCAAAAATCGCCGGACGTACCAGTGGCAAAATGATCGTAAACAGAACCCGCCACGGTTGCGCCCCGCCTGCCCGCGCAGCTTCAACCAGATCGGCGGGCAAACGACGCAGCCCCGCGCGCACCATCAGAAAAACCAGCGGCGCATTGTGCAAACCCAGTAAAAGAAGGATGCCGCTCATCGAATATAACGGCGAAGGGGAACCCGGCGGCAGGCTCAGTCCGAAGAACTGCAAGACCGGGCTGGACGGCGAAAGCGCCTGAACCCACGCCAGCGCCGTCACCTGCGGCGGGATCATCAGCGGCAGGATGAACGTGAAAACCCATGCCTGCTTGCCGCGTAAATTGGTTAACGCGATAAGCAGCGCCGCCACGGTGCCGAGCAACATCGCCAGCAACGTGGAGACAACGGCAATCGTCAGCGTATTCAGCGTGGCGGTCAGCACCCGTCGTGTTCCCAGCAGATGGCTCAACCGCGAGAAATCCGGGATACCCTGCGGTGCCACCGCCGCCCACACCAGTCGCGCCAGCGGTGCTACAGACAAAATGCCAATCAGCAGCGTCAGCCCCCAGAGAACCGCCTTTTCGCTGCCCGGCCAGTAACGCCTGTGCGCAGCCACTGTGCGGCGCTGAATTTCACTCATCACGCTCATCTGCCTTTCCCTTCAGCCATCAGCCGCCGAAGATTTCTGTGAATTTCGCACGTACCTGCTTATCGTCAGCCACGGCTTTGTCAGAATCGAGCGTCAGCAGTTTGATGGAACCCACCGGCGCAAACCCTTCCGGTGCAGGAACGGTTGCATCAATCGGACGGTTACCCTGTTTTGCCACCAGTTGCTGTCCCTGCGGCGAGAGCATGAAATTCACAAACGCTTTGGCTGCCGGCACGTTATGCGCCCCGGCGAGGATGGCTACCGGCTCTGTCACAAATGACGCGCCTTCTTTCGGATACACCAGATCAATCGGTGAGCCTTGTTTCTTCGCACGAATAATATCGGCATCCGTGATCACACCGTATTTCGCCATGCCGCTGGCAACGGCTTTCAGCGCCGGGCCATTTCCACCTTCCGGCGTAATCCCGTTTGCCGCCAGTTTCTGATAAAACGCCCAGCCAATATCCGGCGTGTTAATGGCCGTGTGCAGGTGATAAAGCGCAGCCCCGGAATACAACGGGCTTGGCACCGCCACCTGGCCTTTATTCTGTGCGTCGGTCAGCGCCATCCAGCTGCCGACCGGTTTGGCATTTTTCGTGTTGTAAGCAATGACCGTGGCGATGATTTTTGTGCCGAACCAGGTTTTATCTTTATCGTAAAAATCCGGGCTGATATTACTGACCGGCGCATCAGGATACGCCATCAGCTTGCCGTCTTTTTTCAGGGCACCCAGATTGATGGAATCTGCCACCAGCAGCACATCGGCTTTCACATCTCCGGCCATCATTTCCGTCTGCAACACATTCATCAGCTGCGTGGTGCCGTTACGCGTCCATTCCACCTGAACGTCGGGATATGCCGCTTTAAAGGCATCGACTGTCTGTTGTGCGATTTCCGGTGCCTGAGAAGTATAAATCACCAGTTTGCCCGACGCCGTTTCTGCCGCATTGGCAGAAGTGAACAGCACGGTAGCCAGTGACAGCGTGCAAAAACTCAATCTGATGGTATTAGAAATGTGCATAGCCCTGTCCTTTTGAGAATCAATAGTTTTAAGAATGAGTGAATGGAGAAGGGATCATTGAGGAAGTACCCAGCCGTCTGTGATGATAAAAGTGACGTTGTCACCCGGCTGAACCTCATTTTTAGAATGAATGGATAATCGGAGTTCCGGCGCGGCATATGGCGTGATGTCTGTCTGGCAGTAGCCGCCGCGATAAATCTGCCGGGAAACCCGTGCGGCAATCCCCGCTTCGCCCGGTTCGGCAAAACGTAAATCCGCCGCGTGAACACATGCCTGCGCTTTTGCCACGGAAGGCTGTGAAACCGCCGTACGTAACCTGACCTGGGTGCCGAAAATCGCTACCCGCGCATGACCGTTGCCGTCCGGCTGAACATCCGTCACCGGAATGACGCGCCCCTCATCGATAAACGTGGCGACCATTTCATTGGCCGGTTCCCGGTACAAAATCTGTGGCGTGGCAAACTGCATCACGCGCCCTTCGTTCATGACCACCACGCGGTCCGCCAGCGACATCGCCTCCTGCTGGTCATGAGTGATATACAGCAGCGTCGCGCCGGTGTGCTGATGAAAACGGCTGAACTCTTCTTCCATCGCCGCCCGCAGGTGTACATCCAGGTTTGCCAGCGGTTCATCGAGCAGCACTACGCCCGGGCGTGTAACCAGACAACGTGCCAGCGCAACACGCTGCCGCTGACCTCCCGATAAATCCGATGGCCGCCGTGTCGCAAATTCGCGTAACCCGACCAGCGTCAGCGCCTCTTGTGTGCGTACGCGCCGTTCATTGCGGTCCATTCCCACGACTTTCAGGCTGTACGCCACGTTTTCTTCCACCGACATATGCGGCCACAACGCGTAATTCTGAAACACAATTCCCAGCTCACGTTTCTCCGGCTGCACATGCACATCTGGCGATGAAAACAGACGGTCGCCAACGGTGATCGTGCCGCTGTTGACCGGCTCGAACCCCGCCACGGTACGCAGGAGTGTAGTTTTTCCGCAACCCGACGGACCCAGCACGGCCACAAATTCCCCCGGCCGGATATGCAGGGAGACATCGTTAAGCACCGGTTGTGTGGCGAAGGATTTACTCAGGTGGGAAATCTGGATGGCAGACATGCGTCGGTGTTTTCCTCAAAGCGGCGATGGCCTGTTCAATGAGAAAACAAATTACTGCGGTTTTGTGACTGTTTTATGAACGGGTTGCGAAGGTTTGGTTTGTCCTATGTTTCAGTGATTTATTTTTTGCGAGGCATCGCGGAGGAAAAGATCGCCCTTCTGAATTCCCTGTAATTACCCGACAGGATGCGCGGGTGCGATGGCACAACGCGTCGGGTGCGGGAAAGTATGTGAACCCCGTTCCCGTTTAAAAATAATCATAAATGATTACTTCCACTTTGCACAAAACGTAATCATACTCCACCGCAAGGAACGCCATTGTGTACGACGTGACGGTATTACCCGCTGCCATGAAGGAGCTTCGCAAGTTGCCTCCCACGCTGAGTGCCAGCATTGCTGATGCTTTGAAGGAGCTGGAGATCTACGGTGCCGCGTTACAGGATCCGCAGGTCCGGTATGTCGGAAATGGAATACGGGAAGTCCGGGTAACCAGTCTGGAGGGCCTGGGCAGAGCGTTTTATTTTTTTATGCAGGGTCGCCGCATTTATGTCGTGCATATCCTGCATAAGAAAACGGCTAAAACGCCGCTTCAGGATTTAGAACTGGCATTACAACGTATGAAAAATATTAAAAAGGATGAATATGAAAGATTACGATGAAAACAAACTCATTCCCCTCAGCGCAGTTATGGAGGAGATGATGCAGGATCCTGAATTCGCCGCAGCATATGAGGCCATTCAGGTACACAAAAAAATGGTCGCCGAACTCAAGGCAGCGCGACTGGCGGAATCCCTGACGCAGGAGGATATCGCGCGGCGCACCGGCATGAAAAAACAAAATATCAGCCGGTTTGAAAACGGTGCCGCATCCCCGACGCTTAATACCGTCAGTCGTTACGCGGTCGCGCTTGGCGGCACTTTTGAATTCAAAAAACTGCACGGCTAGCCTTCAGCGGGTCCGGACAAAAGTCTGTCAGTTAACCGCCTGATTTTGCGCCCCGTACGCCGCGATAAATTCCCCCGCTATCGCCACTGCGATTTCAGCGGGGAGTTTACCCCGCACATCCGGCAGGCCGACCGGGCAACGCATTCTCATCAGTTGCTCGCCGGAAATCCCCTTGCCGGATAAACGATAATCAAAGCGTTTACGCTTCGTCTCAGAACCAATCAGTCCGAAGTAGCGGAAATCACCGCGTTTCAGAATCTTTTCGCTGAGGGCAAAATCCAGCTGATGATCGTGGGTCAAAACCATGAAGTAACTGCCCGCGGGCATTTGCGCCACGGTGCCTTCCGGCTCGTCATCCACCACACAGGTAATCTGCGGGTCAACGTGAACAGGAAATTCACTGGCACGCGCATCCACCCAGGTTATCCGGCACGGTAACGTACTGAGTATGTTCACCAGCGCGCGGCCGACGTGTCCGGCGCCATACACCACCACATGCGGCTGAGGTTGCCCGAGGGGTTCCAGCAAAACGGACGCCATCCCCCCGCAGCATTGACCGAGCCGTGCGCCTAACGAGAAACGCTCTAACCGGCTGGTTTTCGCGCCCTGTTGCAGCATTTCACGGGCAATGGCAGTGACCTGAAACTCCAGATTTCCGCCGCCCAGGGTATAAAACTGGTCACCGGCGGTGATCAGCATTTTACTGCCCGCATCACGCGGCGTTGAACCTTGCTGATCGACCAGCGTCGCCACCACGCAAGGCTCGCCGCGCTGCCGTAGGTCATGTAAACGGGTTATCCAGTCATCGGTACGCATAAAAACCTCCGTTAACCGTTCGCTTTTTCGGTTATTTCGCTGAGGGGTGTTTCACAGCCGTCCCTTGTGACAACGTCACCGTAAAATCTCAGCTGATTAATGCCGTTCAGCACCCTTTCCGGCGTGGCAGGTGCATCGATATGCGGATGAACGCGGTAATCCGCGAGACTGGAAACCGCGTCTTTAATCGCGCACCAGACAGATATTCCGTGCATAAACGGTGGTTCACCCACGGCTTTGGAATGGAAAACCGTGTCTTCCGGGTTCTTTCGGTTTTCCACCAGATGAACGCGCAAATCCTGCGGGATATCACCAATGGCCGGGATTTTGTACGCCGCCGGGCCACTGGTCATCAGCCGCCCTTTGTCGTTCCATACCAGTTCTTCGGTCGTCAGCCAGCCCATGCCCTGAACAAATCCGCCTTCCACCTGGCCGATGTCTATCGCCGGATTCAGCGAATCGCCAACGTCATGCAAAATATCGGCGCGCAGCAGTTTGTATTCGCCGGTCAGCGTATCAACCAGCACCTCGGCGCAGGCCGCACCATACGAGAAATAATAGAAAGGATGCCCGGCGGCCTTGCTGCGGTCATAGAAAATCTTCGGCGTTTTGTAATAGCCGGTGCTGGAAAGCGGCACCTGATTGAGCCAGCACTGGGTGGCGACCTGCTCAAAGCTGAAATACTGGTTTTTGACCCGCACCAGGCCGTTGCTAAACTCCACGTCGCTTTCTGCCGCGTCGTGAACACGCATCAGCATTTCCACCATGCGCGCTTTAATGATTTCGGCTGCATTCTGCGCCGCTTTACCGTTAAGGTCCGCGCCTGAAGAGGCGGCCGTTGGCGAGGTATTCGGCACTTTTCCGGTGTCCGTAGCCGTAATCTGAATGCGGCTGATATCAACCTGAAAAACTTCGGCGACCACCTGTGCCACTTTGGTATTGAGCCCCTGTCCCATTTCCGTGCCGCCGTGGTTGAGCTGAATGCTGCCGTCGGTGTAAACCAGCACCAGAGCCCCCGCCTGATTGAGAAAACTGGCGGTAAAGGAGATGCCGAATTTCACCGGCGTCAGCGCCAGTCCCTTTTTAAGATACGGATTGCTTTGATTAAACAGAGTGACAGCGTCACGCCTTGCGGCATATTCCGCGCTTTCTTCCAGCTGGCGGGTCATCTCCTCAAGCAGATTCTGACCGACCGGCTGGTGGTAATGTGTGACGTTACGGGTTTCCTGGCCGTAGTAATTGTTTTTGCGCACGGTCAGCGGATCCCTCCCCAGTTCGCGGGCGATGTGATCGACAATATGCTCGATGGCCAGAATTCCCTGTGGCCCGCCAAAACCGCGGTACGCAGTATTAGACGCCATATTGGTTTTACAGCGGTAACCGGTAATTAAGGCGTCGCCGAGGTAATAGGCGTTATCGGAATGGAACATCGCCCGGTCAACAATGGAACCGGAGAGATCCAGCGAATACCCGCAGTTGGCCGCCAGCTTCAGGTCGATACCGTGAATGATGCCGTCATCCGTAAACCCGACGTCGTAGCTGACGTGAAACGGATGTCGTTTGCCGGTGATCAACATGTCGTCCTGCCGCGCCAGACGCATTTTCGCCGGGCGTCCGGTAAGATGAGCCGCCAGCGCGGCCAGACAGGCCGTGCCTGCCGCCTGCGTTTCCTTACCTCCAAAACCGCCGCCCATGCGACGCATATCGACCACCACTTTGTGCATCGGTAAATCCAGCACCGAGGCCACCAGTTTCTGGACTTCGGTCGGATGCTGCGTCGAGCTGTAAACCAGCATCGCTCCGTCTTCGCCCGGCATCACCGACGCAATCTGGGTTTCCAGATAAAAATGCTCCTGCCCGCCAATCTCCAGCTCGCCCTGCAGGCGGTGCGGTGCACTGGCCAGCGCCATTCCGGCATCGCCACGTTTATGCTGATGCGGTTCTTCTACGTAATGCTCAAGTGCCAGAGCCTGTTTGATGGTCAGCACGGCGTCACGGGGCTGATAATCCACTTTCGCCAGCGCAACGGCGGCGCGGGCGGCTTCCGGAGAAGTCGCGGCGACCACCAGCACAATCTGCCCGACGTATTCCACCACGCCCTGCGCCATCAGCGGGTCGCCGTGGGTCAGCGGCGCAATATCAGGATTACCCGGCACATCTTCCGCCGTCATCACCCGCACCACGCCCGGCACGCTGTAACAAGGTCCGGTATCGATATGCAGAATGTCGGCGTGCGCGTGCGGGCTGAGCAGCGGCACCAGATGCAGCTGACGCGGAAACTCCAGCCGGTCATCGGTGTACACCGCTTCTCCGCTGACGTGTTTATCCGCGCTTTCGTGTTTCTGGCTTTTGCCCACGCCGCTTTGAAGTCCGGCACGGAACAACTGTTCCATCTCCTGCCGGGAAAGTGACGGTTTGGATTCAGACATAATGAGTTACCCGCATCAGCGTTTCAGGAGAAGTCAGTTCGATATGGCAGCGGCGCAGCAGGTTTTTGGCGACCTGCATGCGGTATTCGCGGCTGGCGCGGAAATCAGTGATCGGTGTGAAATCCTTCTCCAGTGCCTGACATGCGTGCTCAAGGGTGGCGGTTTGCCACGGTTGCCCGAGCAGTTGCGCTTCACAATGGGTAGCGCGTTTCGCCACTTCCGCCATGCCGCCGAACGCGATGCGTGCATGCACCACCACGCCGTCGCGGACTTCAATCTGTAGCGCGGCGCACACCGCTGAAATGTCGTCCTCGAGCCGTTTCGACACTTTGTATACCCGCAACTGCCGAGCCTCAGACGTCACGCGCGGAATGCGGATTTGCTCAATAAATTCGCCCGGCTGTAACGCCGTTTTGCGATAGCCGAGGAAGAATTCGTCCAGCGGTAATTCGCGTTGTTCCGCGCCGCAACGCAACAGTAATGACGCCCCCAGCGCCAGCAGAACCGGGCCGCCGTCGCCAATCGGTGAGCCGTTGGCGATATTGCCGCCAAATGTGCCCTGATTACGGATTTGCTGCGAAGCAAAGCGTTCAAGCAATTCGCCGAATTCGGGGAATTCATCGTGTAAGACCGGCATACAGTCGCTCAGCGGTGCCGCAGCGCCAATGTGAATAGCCTGACCGGTCAGCGTAATCATTTTGAGTTCAGGAATATGACTCAGTGAAATCAGTTTCGGCAGACGCTGATAGCGCTGGGTCACTTCCAGCGCCAGATCGGTGCCACCGGCCACCAGACGGGAAACCGGTTCAGCAAGATAACGTGCGGCCAGTTCATCCATGCTCACCGGCTGGTCAGTGGCAGAAATTGCCCTTAGCTTTTCAAGCGTCTGCTGTGCATCAGCATCAAACTGATCGGGCTGCGGCGCATCACAAATGGCTTTCGCCGCATCCATGATCGGACGATAACCGGTGCAGCGGCAGAGATTGCCGGAAAGCGCGTGCTGAGTATGCTCCACGCTGAAAGCCTGCTGCTGTTTTTCCAGCGCAAACAGCGACATCACAAACCCCGGCGTGCAGAAACCGCACTGCGAGGCGTGGTTATCCGCCATTGCCTGCTGCACGTGATGCAGTTCGCCACGATGTTTGAGATCTTCCACGGTGATCAGCTGTTTGCCATGTATCGCAGGCATAAACGTCAGGCAGGCGTTGACCGTGGTGTATTTCAGCCTGTCGCCCTCTTTTTCGGCCAGCACGACGGTGCAGGCGCCGCAGTCACCGGAGGCGCAGCCTTCTTTGGTACCGCAGCGCCCGGCATCGCGGCGCAGATACTGGAGAACCGTGGTATCGTCCGGCAGATTTTCCGTCTGGATCCTGCCGTTCATCAGAAACTGGATCATGATCATATCCTTCAAAAATCACTGGTTTGCTCTCTACCCTGCGAAGGGGGAGGAGCAAAGGCTTTACAGCCATTCAGAATCAGTGTCGTCACTTCGCCGATAATGTGCTCGCGCGCCTGTGTATCGCCCCCGAAATTGCCGTACATATGTTTCACCTGCACGGCGAAATCGGCGTAATACTGCGTCAGCGCCCAGATGTGCATGATGAACAGACGCGCATCCAGCGGGCGGATTTTGCCCTCAACAATCCACTGATGGATCAGGTTTTCTTTTCCGACGATGTTCTGTGTCGCCTGCGGCCAGTACTTCTGCAAATAATGGCCACCGCTCAGCACTTCGCTGGTGAAAATGCGCGACAGTTCCGGCTGGTCGAACGAAAAACTCAGCTTGTTGCGGATGTAGCGGCTCAGCACGGCTTCAGGTTCACTGAGCGTCGGGTCGAACTGAATGATGTCGCCCCAGACTTTCAGCACTTTCTGCAAGAGTTCTTCGTACAGCTCCTCTTTTCCGGCGATGTAGTAATGCAGCTGGGCTTTTTTGATCCCCGCGCGCTGAGCAATGGCCTGAGTCGTCGCGCCCTGAAAGCCCTTTTCGCTAAATTCTGCAATGGCGGCGGCGTGGATATTCTCCAGTGTTCGTTCACGTGCGACGCGGACTTTGCCGCCGGTTTCATTGTTCATCATGCTGAACGTTCCCCCTGCAAAGCATCGCGCGCATAGACCTGCTCGCCATCGACATACGTGCAGTAAACATTACGGTCGTCGCCCAGCGTCATCAGCACAAACAGCTTTTCGGCAAGCGTATTGCTGTTGGTCGCACGCAGTTTTTGCAGCGCGCTGACGCCCGGCTCGAGCACCACGAAATCGGCTTCTTTTCCGGCGTCAAAATTGCCGATTTTGTCATCGAGATGCAGCGCCCGCGCGCCGCCCAGCGTGGCGTGGTAAAAAGCTTCGAAAGCCGATAACCGGTAACGTTGCAGCTGGCCAACTTTGTAAGCTTCGAGCAACGTTTGCAGCATGTTGAAAGTGGTGCCTGCGCCAACGTCGGTGCCCATCCCCACGCGGATCTGCTTCTGCCAGGTTTTTTGCAGGTTGAACAAACCGCTGCCGAGAAACAGGTTGGACGTCGGGCAAAACGCAATCGTCGAATCCGTTTCGCTCAGACAGTCCCATTCGCTGTCATCAAGATGCAGACAATGCGCGAATACGCAGCGCTCGCCGGTCAGACCGTGCTGATGATAAACGTCGAGATAATGCTGATGTTCCGGGTGCATTTCTTTTACCCAGGAGAGTTCCGCCACGTTTTCGCTGAGATGGGTGTGCATATACACGTCCGGGAATTCCTGCTTCAGCAGACGGACTTTTTGCAGCAGTTCAGGCGAGGATGTCGGCGCAAAACGCGGCGTCAGCGCGTAGCTCAGGCGCTGACGGTTATGCCAGCGCGCAATCAGTGCGCGCGTATCGGCTTCACTTTGCTCCGGGGTTTCCAGCAGTGCGTCGGGGGCGTTTTTGTCCATCATCACTTTGCCTGCCACCAGCCGCATGTTGATGTCAGACGCTTCTTTGAACAACGCATCGACGGACTGCGGATGCACGGTTCCAAACACCAGCGCCGTGGTGGTGCCGTTGAGTAAAAGCTGGTTGATGAAGAATTTCGACATGCGCTTTGCGTAATCCGCGCAGTGATATTGTTGTTCTGTCGGAAAGGTATAGCGCGTCAGCCATTCGAGCAGTTGCTCGCCGTACGCGCCGATCATTTCGGTTTGCGGGTAGTGAATATGGGTATCGACAAAACCGGGAACGATCAGTTTGTCGCGGTAATCATCAATTTCCAGCCCGGCGGTTTTTCGAACGCCAGCGAGCTTTGCTTCGCCCTCCAGCCATTCCCCGAGCCAGACGATATGCCCGCCGCTCAGCAGCATCAGGCCGTCTTCGATATAACGTACGCTGGCTTCAAGTTCTTCCGGCCCGGAGACCGGCTGGCGGATATCAAAGAAGTTTCCGCGTACCGCGCGGGTGATAACCTGACTCATGGCATAGTCCTTCTGTGCAACATTCTTATTGATGATTAATAACAGAACGTTTGCAAAGCTTATGCCAAATCTGACCAACCGGTCAGACCGTCTGGTTCTTTTTCTGTGCGCCAGCCAAAACTACTTCAGCAACACCTCATATTGCGGATTGAATTCATCAAAGATCGGCAACGCCGCCGCGCCCAGCGCCGGGGTATCGCTGCCGGACATCCCGATGCGGATCCGAGCACTTTGCGCATACCGGCTGCGCACTGAGCTGTAGAGCGGCGTCAGGCGCCTGATCAGCTTCTCCACCAGCGGTTTCGGCATCGTGCCGCCGATAATCACGCTCTGCGCATCAAACACGCATTCCATAATATTGATGGCCTGAAGCGCCGGTTCGACCGCAGTATCCAGCCATTTATCAAACAAGGCCTCATCGACATTCAGCAAATCCTCCGGCATGGCGGACATCGGATCCAGCCCGCAGGCTTCGTACGCGGCTTGCAAAGAAACGTAGCGTTCGAGGCATCCTTTGTTGCCGCAATAGCATTCGCGACCGCCCGGTTGCACCACAATGTGGCCGACCTCGCCCGCATTATGTGCATGACCGGTGTAAATCCGCCCGTCGGTGAAGATCCCCGCGCCGAGGCCGGTGCCGATATAGAGATACACAAACGAGGAAAGCTGCTTGGCAATGCCGTGAAAACGCTCGCCGATGGCCGCCACCGTCGCATCGTTTTCAAGCGTGACCGGCCAGCCGGTAGACGCACTCAACCGCGCTTCAATATCCACATTATCCCAGCCGTGCAGCGTGGTCGGCCCCTGCGAAGAAATGCCCTCAACGCCAAACGGCCCCGGCATCACCACGCCGACGCCCAGCATTTTGCGCCAGTCGATTTTCACCTGTTGGCGCATTTCTTGCAGTATCTGATCAATCAGGGCCAGCGTGGGCTCAGGCTGAGGTTTCTGTATGTGGATCTGGTGGCGAAAACGCACCGAGCCCGTGAGATCCACCAGCACAATCAGCAGCGACTGATGATCAAGATGGATGCCGATGGAATAGGCGCTGTCAGGATTGAGTGTCAGTGGCGTTGCCGGTTGACCACGTCCGCCCGCACGACGCGGCAGATGGGAAGAGAGTATGCCCGCCTGTTCGAGTTCGGTCGCAATATTGGAAACCGTCTGCGGCGTGAGTGACGTCAGCCGGGCAATTTCCGCGCGGGTCAGCTCACCGTTGAGGCGAATGGCTTCGATGACGACCCGGCGATTGTGCGCGCGGGCATGTTCAAGATTGGTACCAGAAGTTGTTATCACGGCTTTGTACCCAAAGGGGAAACCTGTGGGCAGTATGCGGAGAGTGATTACAGCAATCAAATTGATTTTATAAATATCAGAATATGAATATGACGATGCCATCACAGCTTTCAATGTTATTGGTATGTTAATAATAATCGTCAGTCACTATTCAGTTTGCACCGTTTATAGAATTCGTTTTAAGCCTCAGGTAGCAAGTATCAATCCGGCAGGGATGCAGGGGTTGCCGTCATCAACGGTCATCCCATTTTTTTTAGTCCATTAAAGCAATCAAATTGATTTAATAAACTTAACCCTGTTTCGGAGAATGACGATGAGCCTACGACTTACCCCTGCGGCCACCCTGTGCGCCCTCTCTGCCCTCACCCTGGGATATTCGGTGAATGCACTGGCTGAAACCACGCTCAGTGCCTTGTTTATGACTCAGGCGGCGTACAGCGAAGCCGATATCCGCGCCATGACCGCGGACTTCACTAAACAACACCCTGACATCAAAGTGAATCTGGAATTTGTCCCGTACGAAGCGCTGCACGACAAAATCGTGGCCGCCCGCGGTGCCGGTGACAAAGGTTATGACGTGGTGCTGTTTGATGCGATATGGCCAGCCGAATTCAACAAATACGGCCTGTTGCAGGATGTCACGGCGCGTATTCCCGCAGACGAAAGCAGCAAGATTTTTGACGGCGCGATTTCTACCGTGACCTACAAAGATAAACGCTGGGGCATGCCGTGGATCCTCGACACCAAATATCTGTACTACAACAAAGCGATGCTGGCAAAAGCCGGGATCACCACCCCGCCTGCGACCTGGGCTGACGTTGAGAAACAGTCTGAGATCCTGAAAGAAAAAGGCATCGTAAAATTCCCGCTGGTCTGGAGCTGGTCACAATCCGAAGCCTTGCTCTGTGACTACACCACGCTGGTTTCGGCGTTCAAAGGCGATTTCTACAAAGACGGTAAGCTGAACTTCACCAATACCGGCGCGATGAAAGCCATCAACTACATGAAAGAGACGCTGGATAAAGGGCTGACCAACCCGAACTCCCGCGAATATCTGGAAGAGGACGTGCGTAAGTCGTTTTCCAACGGCGACGCGGCCTTCGCGCTGAACTGGACCTACATGTACAACATGGCCAACGACCCGAAACAGAGCAAAGTCGCGGGTGACGTCGGTGTGATCCCGGCACCGGGCGAAACCGCAGGTGAGGCGTCCGGCGTGAACGGTTCGATGGGTTTGGGCATCGCCAAAGCCAGTGCGCATCCGGATCAGGCGTGGGAATACATCAGCTACATGACCTCCCAGCCGGTACAGAACAAATACGCCAAACTGAGCCTGCCAATCTGGAAATCCTCTTATGACGACCCGGCGGTGCAGAAAGATCAGGAAGCCCTGATTGCGGCGGCAAAAGTCTCGCTGAATGTGATGCTTTCGCGCCCGGTGACGGCAGATTACTCACGCTTGTCGAACATTTTGCAGCAAAACATTCAGGCGGTATTGCAGGGTAAAACCCCGGCGAAAGACGGTATGGAAGCCGCAACCACAGCCGCTGACCGTTTACGTTAAGTTTTTTTAAAGCCAACACAACGCCCCGGATACTGCGGTATGCGGGGCAAACCAACACCACGGAAAATTATGCTGACTTTACCGCAACGAGAACGTCGACAGGCCTGGTTGCTCCTTGTGCCCATGTTGTTAATGATGTTTCTGCTGACCGCCTGGCCGCTGGCACGCACGCTGTGGCTCAGTTTCACCGACGCTGGCCTGATTGGCGACGGTTCTGCGCCCAACTGGGTCGGCAGCGACAATTTTATTTATGCTCTGACCGATCCGGATTTTCGCGCCGCACTGTGGCGGACGCTCTATTTCACCGTAGTTTCGGTGATTTTCGAAGGCTTCATCGGCGTGCTGGTGGCGCTGCTGCTGAACCAGAAATTCCGGGGGCGCAGTGCGTTACGCGTGCTGGTGATCTTGCCCTGGGCGCTGCCGACGATTGTTAACGCCACAATGTGGCGGCTGAACTTCAATCCGGACTACGGCAGCATCAACGCCCTGCTTTCCCAGCTTGGTCTTATCGACACCTACCGCAGCTGGCTCGGCGACCCGTCGTCGGCCATTAACGCCGTGATGTTTGCCGATATCTGGAAGAACTATCCGCTGATCACCCTGCTGGTGCTGGCGGCGCTGCAAACCATTCCTGAGGATTTATTTGAAGCCGCGCGGCTCGACGGCGCGTCGGCGTTCCTGCGCTTTCGTAAAATCACCTTACCGGCGATTGCGGCTCCGCTGGCAGTGGCGCTGATTTTGCGCACCATCGACGCGTTTAAAGTCTTCGACATCATCTACGTGATGACCCGCGGCGGCCCGCTCGACAGCACCAAAACCGTCAGCTTCTTTGTCTATCAGGAATCTTTCAGCTATCTGCGGGCGGGCAGCGGTGCCGCTTACGCCATTCTCATGACGCTGATTTGCGCCCTGTTAATTCTGGTTTATATGGTCATGCTGCTGCGCCAGCGCCGTTCGGGGAATGCAGAATGAAACAGAAAATCCGGCTCGTTTTACGTTATCTCGCCGCGCTGGTTCTGGCCGTATCCATACTCGCGCCGCTGTTGTGGATGTTCCTGATGAGCGTCAGTTCGGCGGAAGATCTGACCCGCATTCCGCTGGAATGGGTGCCACGCCACTGGGATTTCAGCCGCTACGCCAGCCTGCTGACGTTGCAGGCAGGAACACCAGGCGCGTTGTTCCTGCACGCGCTCGGCAACAGTTTGCTGGTGGCCTGCTGCGCAACGGTGATTTCCCTGCTGCTGGCCATTCCGGCGGCCTACAGCTTTTCCCGTTATCCTGGCCGCGACGGCTGGCTGTTTGGCAGCCTGGCAATCTATATGGTGCCGCCGGTGGCCTTCGTGCTGCCGCTGTATTTCATTCTGGAAAAGCTGACCCTGCTGAACACGCATATCGGGCTGATTCTGGTGTATTGCTCGATGATTTTGCCGTTCCTGACCTGGATGCTGAAAAACCAGTTCGATGCACTGCCGGTGGATATCGAACAGGCTTCACGCCTCGACGGATTGCGGTACTGGCAGGTATTGCTGCGCATCACGTTGCCGCTGGCGAAACCGGCGCTCGGCGCTTCGGCGATGTTCGGCTGGCTGCTGGCCTGGGATGAATTTTTCTACGCCCTGCTGTTTACCAACAATATCAACGCCCAGACATTGCCGGTGACTATCGCCGGATTCACCGCCGGGCGCGCCACCGATGACGGGCTGATTGCCGCCGTCGGCATTCTCGCGGCCATTCCGCCGCTCTTTATTGCGCTCTGGCTGCAAAAAACGCTGGTCAGCGGGTTAACCGCCGGCGGCAGCAAAGGCTGAATATGAACATCAGGGGATCTCATCAATGATTACAAGACCTGACACCCGCGCCACGCTGTATGTGGTGGGCAATATTAACGTGGATTTGATCATGAGCACGCTCCACTCGTGGCCGGAAAAAGGCACCGAAGCGATGCTCGAAAGCAGCTCTCTGCGCCCCGGCGGCTCTGCCGGAAACTGTGCGCTGGCGCTGTCGGCATTGAACGTCCCGCACCGGCTGGTGGCCAATCAGGGCAACGACCAGTTCACCGGCTGGCTGGCGAGTTTGTTCCCGGAAAGCGCGCCCCACTGGCCGACCTGCGACTGCGAAACGTCGCTGACGTTTGGCGTCACGCATCCCGACCACGAACGGACGTTTTTCAGCAATCAGGGGCATATTGTCCGCCTTTCCATGCAGGACGTTCTGGCTCAGTTACCCGAAAACGCACAACCCGGCGACTGGGTTTTACTGTGCGGAACCTGGTTGTGTACCGCGCTTTACGCCGGTTATCCGCTCCTGCTGGCAACGCTGAAACAGCGTGGCTATCAGGTGGCAGTAGACAGCGGCTGGCCGCCGGAAGACTGGAGCGATGCGCTACGTGAACAGGCGTCCAAATGGTTGCCGTATTGCGATGCGCTGCTGCTCAATGAAGTCGAAACGCTCGGGCTGGCCGATGCTCAGTCGCTGGACGCTGCCGCGCAAAAACTGCTGGCGCAGATGGCTGGGAATGCTTTTTGCGTCGCGAAATGCGGCCCGGACGGTGCGCGTCTGTGGAGCGCGGATCAGGCGTTGCATCAGCACGCCGAACCGGTTGAGGTGGTCGATACTATCGGCGCCGGAGACAGTTTTAACGCCGGATTTTTATCCGCGCTGATTTATGGCCTGCCGCCTGCCACGGCGTTGCAATGGGGTGTCCGCGTCGCCGGTTGTGCGATCAGCAGTTCCCCGCGCCTTTATCCTGACTGGCAATCGCTTTTTGGCCCTGTGGAGAAACTCTGAATGGCTCTGGTAGAACTGGTAAAAGTCGCCAAACATTATGGCAAAGTACAGGTGCTCAAACCGCTGGATCTGACCATTCCCGATGGCAGCTTTACCGTGCTGGTCGGGCCGTCCGGCTGCGGAAAATCCACCCTGCTGCGCCTGCTGGCCGGGCTGGAATCCTTATCCGACGGGGACATCCTGCTCGATAAACAGCAAATCAATAATTTTGACCCGGCGGATCGTGATATCGCCATGGTCTTCCAGAGCTACGCGCTGTATCCGCACCTGACCGTGGCCGAGAACATGGCGTTCCATATGCAGGTGAAAAAGGTGCCGAAAGCCGAACAACAGGCCAAAGTACAGCAAGCCGCGAAGGTGTTAGGGATTGATCATCTGCTGAAACGCCTGCCGAAAGATTTGTCCGGCGGGCAGCGCCAGCGCGTCGCAATGGGCCGCGCGCTGGTGCGAAATCCGAAAGTTTTCCTGTTCGACGAACCGCTGTCTAACCTTGACGCGCAGCTTCGCATGGAGCTGCGTGCGGAAATCAAATCCCTGCACCAGCAGTTCCGCACCACCACGGTTTACGTCACGCACGATCAGATTGAGGCCATGACGCTGGCGGATAACATTGTGGTGATGAAAGACGGTTTTATCGTGCAGCAAGGCGATCCGCTGTCGATTTACGACAAACCGGTGAACACCTTTGTGGCGCGCTTTATCGGTTCACCGCCGATGAATTTACTCAGCGGCGTGTTCCAGAGCATCGACGGCAAACCTGGCGTGACCTGCAATCAGCTGTGGTTTGCCCTGCCGGAGAAATGGGCGTTACAGGCGCGACATTCCGAAGGCGAACCGGTCACGCTCGGCCTGCGCCCGCATGATCTCAAACCGGTTCAGCACAGCGCGCAACCCGCCGCCACGCTGCGTCTGCTGGAAGTCACCGGCGAAAGCAGCCTGCTGCATATCGACTGGAGCGGTTTCCCGCTGCACGTCCAGTTCGCTGGCCGCGCCCGCGTCAGTACCGAACAACCGCTGTACCTCGAAGCTAACAGCGACGCCATTCATCTGTTCGATGCACAGACCGGGGAACGGCTGGAAGAAACTGAACTCTGAATTAATGTGCAAAATCTCCCCTTTCACCGGGGGAGATCCTCAATCCCGCCGTTGACGCCTTCCCCCGATGCGCTATGCTCAGACTTTCCTTATTTCATTAGCGCGCTTACCTTCTATGAGCTTCTTCTCAAACAAAAAATTCTCGTTGCCGCCGGGATCCGCTTTGCCGTTACTGGTGGCTGGCGCGTTCTTTATGGAAAATCTGGATGCCACGGTGATTGTCACCGCGCTGCCGCAGATGGCGAAAGATTTCGGCGTGCATCCGGTCGATATGAATATCGGCGTGTCGGCGTACATTCTGACGCTCACGGTGTTTATTCCTGCCAGCGGCTGGATCGCTAACCGGTTTGGCACGCGTAACGTCTTTTCGCTGGCGCTGATCCTGTTCACCCTCGCGTCACTGTTATGTTCTGCCAGCGTCAGTCTCAGCACGTTTACCGCCGCCCGCATGTTGCAGGGGTTTGCCGGTGCGCTGATGGTGCCGGTCGGGCGTCTGGTGGTACTGAAAAATACGCAAAAATCAGATCTGATCCGCGCAATTGCGACGATTACCTGGCCCGGGCTGGTGGCGCCGATCCTCGGACCGCCGCTGGGCGGATTCATTACGACCTATGCCTCCTGGCACTGGATATTTCTGCTCAATCTGCCGCTCGGGATTATCGCACTGGTGTTCAGTCGTAAGCTGATCCCGCAGGTTGAGGGGCAGAAAGGAGTGCCGTTTGATGTCACCGGTTTTGTGCTGACCGGCGCAGCGTGTCTGGGGTTAATCTTCGGGCTGGATATGTTTAATCAGGGCACCATTAACTGGAAACCGGTGACGATGGTGGGCGGCGCGGTGATCGTCGGGGCGCTGGCGGTCTGGCATTCCGGGCGGGCAACGCACCCGTTGCTGCCGCTGACGGCGCTGAAAATTAAAAGTTACGCCGTCACGATTTACGGCGGTTCATTGTTCCGCGTAGCTATCGGCGCCCTGCCGTTTTTGCTGCCGCTGATGTTCCAGCTGGGTTACGGCATGAACGCGTTTGATGCCGGGCTGCTGGTGCTTGCCGTGTTCGCCGGTAATCTGGCAATGAAGCCTTTTACCTCGCCGATTTTGCACCGCTTTCGCTTTAAGTCGATTATGCTGGTTAACGGCCTGCTCAATTCTGCGACGATATTTGCCTGCGCGTTGCTGACGCCGGACGTGCCGACTGCCATCACGTTGCTGCTGCTGTTCGCCAGCGGCATGACCCGTTCGATGCAGTTCACGGCACTCAATACACTGGCCTTTTCGCAGGTTCCGGCAGAACAAATGGGTGGCGCGAATACGTTATTTAACACCGCGCAACAGCTCTCTACCGGGCTGGGCATTGCCATCGGCGCGCTTTCCCTGCGCGTCGCAGAACATTTTTTACCGGCCAGCGCCGGGATGCAGACCGGCACGTTCCATATCGCTTTTATTATTATCGGGGTGTTTTCTCTGGCGGGAACCCTCGACAGTCTGACGCTCGACCCTACCGCGGGCGATGAAATACGCCGAAAAAAAGAATCTGTACCGCAACCGGCTTCGTCGCAAAAATAATGACGTTGCTAAACTGAAATTAAGTATCCGATAAATGGAGAAAACCCATGGAATACCGTCTGTTAGGCCATTCCGGCCTGAAAGTTTCAGTTCTCAGTCTGGGCACCATGACGTTTGGTGGTCAGGGCAAATTCGCTAAAACCGGCCAGACCGACGTCAGTGCCGCACAGCACCAGATCGGTCTGTGTCTGGATGCCGGAATTAACTTATTCGATACCGCCGACGTTTATTCAGGCGGTGAATCGGAAGTGATTCTGGGCAAGGCGCTGGGCAGTCAGCGTCATGACGTGCTGGTTGCCAGCAAAGCCCGCTTCCCGATGGGCGATGGCCCGAACAATCGCGGTTCATCACGTCACCATATTTTGCGCGCCTGCGAAGCCAGCCTGAAGCGCCTGAATACGGACTATCTGGATTTGTATCAGTTGCATGAATGGGATGGTCAGACGCCGCTGGAAGAAACGCTGCGCGCGCTCGACGATCTGGTCAGCAGCGGCAAAGTGCGTTATGTCGGTGTCTCCAACTTTTCTGCCTGGCATGTGATGAAAACGCTGGGCGTGGCAGCAGCAAACCACTATATCCGCCCGGTCAGTCAGCAAATCCATTACACCCTGCAGGCACGTGAAGCCGAATATGAGCTGCTGCCGGTCGCACAGGATCAGGGGCTGGGCGTACTGGTGTGGAGTCCGCTGGCCGGTGGCCTGCTTTCCGGTAAATATCGCCGCAATCAGGCGGCACCGGAAGGCACACGTCATCTGGCTGACTGGGGTGAGCCGCCGGTGCGTGACGAAAATGCGCTGTATGACGTGGTGGATGTTCTGGTGGATATCGCCGGGCAGCGCGGCGTTTCCGCGGCGCAAATCGCGCTGGCATGGCTGATTGCGCGCCCGCAGGTAACGTCAGTGATTGTCGGTGCGCGTAACGACACCCAGTTGCAGGACAACCTGCTCGCGGCAGATTTGACCCTTAATAGCGAAGAAATTGAAAGACTTAATCAGGTCAGCCAGTTGCCGTTGCTGTATCCTTACTGGCATCAGGCTCAGACCGCGCCGGACCGGCTTTCTGCGGCAGATTTATCGCTGATTGCGCCCTATTTGAAAAAGTGACCGCAATAAAATGATACCAAGTCAGACCGGCATCCGCTGCCGGTCTGGTTATTTTTGTGTTAATACTTATAGAGTTTCTTTTTCTGCACGCCGTGCGCGAGCAAACGCGTTCATTTTTGATTCGATTTTTATTTCATTCTATTTATTTAAATACTAAGGAATACCGGGATGATTATTTTTGTGACCGGCGCGACCGCCGGATTTGGTGCTGAAATCGCGCGCCGCTTTGTCAAAGAAGGCCATAAAGTGATTGCCTCTGGCCGCCGTAAAGAGCGTCTGGACGACCTGAAGGCGGAGCTGGGTGACGCGCTGTATACCGTTGAGCTGGATGTGACCAACCGTGCTTCCATCAAAGATGCCATCGACAGCCTGCCTGCCGAATGGAGCAACATCGATGTGCTGGTCAATAACGCCGGTCTGGCGCTCGGTCTGGAAAAAGCCGACAAAGCGTCGCTGGAAGACTGGGACAAAATGATCGACACCAACACCAAAGGTCTGGTGTACATGACCCGCGCCGTCCTGCCGGGCATGGTTGAACGCAACACCGGCCATGTGATTAACATCGGTTCAACGGCGGGCAACTGGCCGTATGCCGGTGGCAACGTGTATGGCGCGACCAAAGCCTTCGTCCGTCAGTTCAGCCTGAACCTGCGCACCGACCTGCATGGCACTCACGTTCGCGTGACCAATATCGAGCCGGGCCTGTGCGGCGGAACGGAATTCTCCAACATCCGCTTTAAAGGTGATGACGAGAAAGCCAGCAAAACCTACGACAAGACTAACCCGCTGACGGCCACCGACGTTGCTGAATCCGTGTTCTGGGTTTCGACATTGCCTGAGCACGTGAACATCAACAGCATCGAGATGATGCCTGTCAGCCAGTCTCTGGCCGGTTTGCAGGTTCACCGCGAAGACTGATCAGACATTGTGATGTAGATGAAAAGCAGCTCCGGCTGCTTTTTTATTGGGTTTTCACCCGATTTTGAGCATAAAAAAAGCGCGGGAGTCAAACCCGCGCCTTTTCCGACCCGCAGAGCGGTTACGCGCTCAGCCAGCCCAGTTTGATCACGAACAGAATCGACAGAACGATCAGCGCAGAATTCAGTTCACGCCAGCGGCCGGTAAGCAGTTTTGCCAGCGTCCAGGTGATGAAACCAAACGCGATGCCGTTAGCGATGGAATACGTGAACGGCATGGTCAGCGCGGTCACGGTGACCGGCGCGGCAACGGTGATATCTTTCCAGTCGATTTCTGCCAGACCTGAGGTCATCAGAACCGCGATGAACAGCAGAGCAGGCGCGGTGGCGAATGCCGGAACGCTGCCTGCCAGCGGTGCGAAGAACAGGCTCAGCAGGAACAGGATCGCGACCACGATCGCCGTCAGACCGGTACGGCCACCGGCGCTCACGCCCGCAGCAGACTCGATATAACTGGTGGTAGTTGATGTCCCTAAGAGTGAACCGAACAGCGCAGCCGCACTGTCCGCGACCAGCGCACGCCCCATTTTCGGGATATTGCCATCTTCGTCCGCCAGACCTGCGCGTTTGGTTACGCCGATCAGGGTGCCTGAGTTATCGAACACGTCTACGAACAGGAATGCGAACACGACGCTGATCAGCGAAACGTTGAATGCGCCTTTGATGTCCAGCTGCATAAAGGTTGGTGCGATAGAAGGTGGCATAGACATCACGCCGCCAAACGGTGAGTAGCCCAGCGCAATCGCCAGAACCGTCACAGCCAGCACGCCAATCAGCACAGCACCGGTCACTTTACGCGCTTCGAGAACCACAATCAGAATGAAACCGAGCATCGCAAACAGCGGACCCGGTTTGGTCAGGTCACCCAGGCCTACCAGCGTGGCCGGGTTTGCAATCACAATACCGGCGTTTTCCAGCGCAATCAGCGCCAGGAATAACCCGATACCGGCCGCAATCGCCGAACGCAGCGGCAGCGGAATACTGCGGATAATCCATTCACGAATTTTGAAAATTGATAACGCGAAGAAGATACACGCGGAAAGGAAAACAGCACCCAACGCGATCTGCCAGGTGTAACCCATGTGCAGCACGACGGTGTAGGTGAAGAAGGCGTTTAAACCCATGCCCGGTGCCAGTGCAATCGGGTAGTTGGCGATAAAGCCCATCAGTGCGGAACCGATTGCGGCAGCAAGACACGTTGCCACGAAAACTGAGCCTTTATCCATCCCCGTCGCGCCCAAAATGGACGGGTTAACGAACAGAATATAGGCCATTGCTAAAAATGTAGTCAGTCCTGCCACAATCTCAGTCCGCACGTTAGTACGGTGAGCTTTTAACTTGAATAGTTTTTCTAACATGAGAAGGAATCTCTTGGTCGCGTGATCACTTCAACCGGGTGATCAAAAGCGCACGCTTGTTATTAGTGTTGTTTTTCAAAACACGCACGCGCGCCAGCAGTACGAATGCCACAATTCGCACCCCTTCTGTCCAAAGAAAAGCGGCTCACGTGCTAAACGTGTTTTGACGAACCCTGTCATTACCCTTTATTGACCTTTTTTGCGCAGAGATTTGCGCATAAAACAATCTGAGGTGATTGTTTACAAAGGCCATCGCACAATCTAGGAAAAATGAGTGATGCAGTCCATAATAGATATCTCACTTATTCACTGCATAAATTAGTACACCTATGTCACCCTTCTCCCGTTTTTCGCAATATTTTACCGAAGTCGCCCGAACAGGAAGTTTGCGCAAAGCGGCGGAAGCGCTGCACGTCTCCGCTTCGGCCATTAACCGGCAGATTTTACAGGCTGAACAGACGCTGGAAACGCCGCTGTTTGAGCGTCTGCCGACCGGCCTGAAACTGACGTCCGCCGGTGAGATTTTGTTCGATGATATCCGTCGCTGGCGTAAAGAATTTTCCCGTACCCGCGAACGCTTTGATGAAATTCAGGGTTTGCGGCGCGGGCACGTCACCATTTCCATTATCGCGGCGCTCAGTGAAGGAATTATGGCGCAGCTGATTGCCGAAGTCGGCGCTGAGCATCCATACCTCACGTTTGATATCCGCATTGAAGACAGCCGGAATATCAGTGAACAGGTCAGTTCGGCTGAAGTGGATTTTGGCCTGCTGCTCGACCCCATTGAACATACCGGTCTGGAAGTACAGGCGTTCGCGGAATTGCCGATTGGCATCGCGATGCCGGTCGGGCATGAACTTTCAAAGCAGGAATCACTGTCGTTCAGCGATATCGCGTCTTACCGGCAGATTATTCCGTCGGAACCACTGATGGTGAATGCCCGCGCGAAGCTGCTGTATAACCGTTATCAGTTGCTGGATACGCCGTCAATTGTCTGTAATGACGTGCGGATGATGCGCGAACTTATCCGCAAAGGGGCTGGCGTGGGTGTGCTGAGTCTGCTCGACGTATTGCCCGATTTGCAGGAAAACCGGCTGGCGTTTGTGCCCTTGCAAGGGCGCAGCGCCAAACCGCTGACGCTCGCGCTGTGCGTTGCGCCACGCCGTCAGCTTTCCCGCGCCGCGCAGATTGTGATTCAGAAAGTGATCGTGATGATGGAACAATTGTCGCAGTAACCGTTACGCCGCTTTCCAGCCAGAAATGATAATCAGCATCCCGGCCAGCGCCACACAGGCGCCGAGCCAGTCAGTGGTGCTGAGTTTTATGCCATCGACAAACCGCAACCACAACATCGCCGTCATCACATAGACTCCGCCGTAAGCCGCATACACCCTGCCACTGGCTGCCGGATGCAGCGTCAGCAACCAGACAAACGCCGCCAGGCTCAGCGCCGCCGGGAAAAGCAGCAGCCAGCTGCCGCCTTTGCGCAGCCAGAGATACGGCAGAAAACAGCCGATGATTTCCGCCAGCGCGGTCGCAAAGAACAGTAAAGTCGTTTTGAGCATGTGAATCGCCAGGTTTACAGTCGTAAGTTAAACATGAATTCAACCCGTTAGCAGGCTTTGGGTGACGTGACTCAGGGTGATGTTATAATTGAAAGTATTCGCCTGAGCGATGTGTAAATTAAAAGGATTAACTAATGAATACAACGTTTTTACGCCGTTTACTGCCTGTTGCGCTGCTTGTTATGACCGCAAGCTGGCAGGCACCTGCGCTGGCAGCCACCAACTGTGCGGGCGGAACCTGTGTCTTTGGCGGCAGCGGCAATGATGCCATGTCCAACGAAGAAGCGCGTCAGAGCAAAGAGCAATGGAACGAAACCCAGCGTCTGCGGGCTTTGAAAAACCAGCGCGCTGAGAAGGATTATTCCAAGTACGATAATTCTGTGGATCTGCGTGATAAATGCAACGCCAGCCAGAATATCAACGCGTACTGGGAAGATAACACCCAGCGCTGCCTCGACCGCCGCACCGGCCGTCAGCTGATGGCACCGTAATACCGTAAATAAGTCTTTCCGCCCTTTTCCTGCCCGACAGCGGCGAACTGTGCCGCTGTCTCTATCTGCTAAACTCATTAATACACTGTTTCTCATAAAAGGAATGAATGATGAAAAAGACACTCTTAGCTGGCCTTGCGGTCATGATGTTAGCGCCGCTGGCGGTTCAGGCTGCCACCTGTGAAAGCGTGAAAGCGGATATCACCCAGAAAATCGTCGCCAACGGTTTGCCGGAATCCGGTTTTAAGCTTGATATCGTCCCGAACGATCAGGCAGATCAGGCCGGTGGTCAGGTTGTGGGTCATTGCGGGAATGATACGCAGAAGATTATCTACACGAAGACCGCTGGCGCGGAGGATACGACAGCAGCGAGTCCTAAGACGGGGACAAGCCAGGATTCTCAGTGATACGGACCGGTATCACGCTCGGTTATATTTTGTGCAACCCAGGTCAAGACCTTGGGTTGCCACCCAAGGTCTTGAGTTTAAGGCCAGCCTGGCCAAAAACGAAATTTGTCACCTTTCTCAAAGTGGCTTTCAGGCCGACTCCCTCTCTACCAGCCCCGGTGGCACAATAATATTCTGTGCTTCGAGATTCTGCCCCCCGATCCTCAGCAATAACCGTCTCGCCGTCGCATGACCAATCTCCCGGGCGGAGTTCGCGATTGACGTCAGCGGCGGTTCGGTCAGTTCGGATTCCGGTGCATCTTCCATGCCGATAAGGGCCACTTTTTGCTGGAAGAAACTGTCGACCGCCCCGCCGCCGACTTCTGCGCCGGTGCGCAAAACGCCGAAATAAGCACCGAGCGCGACGGACGATTTATGGCAGACGATGGCGCTGATTTTCGGGTAATGGGTCAGCAGCGTTTCGGCGGCGTCGGCGGCGCATTTCTGCTGGTAATCGCACTCGATAATCCATTCACTGCGAAACGGCAGGCCGTACTGCACGAGCGTGGCGCAGAAACCGCCGAGGCGTTCGGCGCGGGTTAACGAATTACTGAGGCCGCCGAGGTAAGCGATTTGTTTGTGGCCGTGGCGGATAAGATATTCGGTGGCCATTTTGGCGGCGAGCATATTGTCCGGGCGGACAACATCGACGCCTTCAATACCACCGGAACGCGCAGCGCAAATCAGCGGAACGCCCTGTTCATCGGCCTTTTCTTTCAGGCCGGAAATAGAACTGGTGCCACCGGCGATGACAATACCGTCAACGCCGTGGGTCAGCAAAGTGTCGAAACAGCGCATCAGACCTTTGCCTGACGGGCCACTTTGCAGCAGAAATAATACTTTGCCCTGCGCTTCAAACATCTCGCTGAGACCGGCGGTCATTTCCGCATAAAACGGCTCACAGATATCACGCACAATCAGCCCGACCACGCCGGACTCACCGCCGCGCAGCGTGCTGGCCTGCCGGTTACGCACAAAACCCAGTTCATCCACCGCACGGTTTACCCGCTCAGCGGTACTCAGGGAAATGCGCCCTTTGCCGCTGAGCACCAGCGACACCGTGGTGACAGAAACACCGGCGTGCTGCGCAACATCGATAATCGTAATTTTTTTATGATTCATCAGGCTGTGTCGTTCATTCCAGACTCCATGAAGCGGGATTATGACCCGTTCGTCGGACTTAAGCGTTTAAATCATTAGCGCGGTCAAACAGTTATACCCGACTCGTCAGATTGAGTAAAACGTTAAACCTCCATTTCACCCTGATGGTGCAGCCATCTTCCAATATTGTGAGTTCCGACACGTATTGTTTTGGTAAAACGTTTTATCTTAGCCGCCATTACCACACAGCCAACACCAAACCACTCAGGGAGCAGTCATGCCTGCAAATAAAAAACAAAAAGTCACACTTTGGGAATTCTTCCAAAGCCTTGGTAAAACCTTCATGTTGCCCGTCGCGTTGTTGTCATTTTGCGGCATCATGCTGGGCATCGGCAGCTCGTTAAGCAGCCACGATGTCGTTACATTGCTGCCTGCACTGGGCAATCCTGTTCTTCAGCTGATTTTCGTGTGGATGAGCAAAGTCGGCTCATTTGCATTCAGCTTCCTGCCGGTCATGTTCGCCATCGCTATCCCGCTGGGTATGGCGCGTGAGAACAAAGGCGTTGCCGCCTTCTCCGGTTTTGTCGGTTTTGCCGTGCTGAACCTGGCAATCAACTTCTACCTGACCGCCAACGGCACACTGCCAACGGTTGATCCGCTGGTTCTGAAAGCCAATAACATCCAGATGATCCTTGGTATCCAGTCTATCGACACCGGTATTCTGGGCGCCGTTATCGTGGGTATCATCGTGTACATGTTGCACGAGCGTTACAACACCATCCGCCTGCCGGATGCGCTGGCATTCTTCGGCGGTACGCGTTTTGTACCTATCGTCACCACCGTCGTGCTCGGTTTAGTCGGTTTGCTGATCCCGTTAATCTGGCCATTCTTCGCCGCCGGGATTAACGGTCTGGGCCGTCTGATTCAGGGTGCAGGTGTGTTCGGACCGATGATTTTCGGTTCCGGCGAACGTCTGCTGTTACCGTTCGGGCTGCACCACATTCTGGTGGCGCTGATCCGCTTCACCGAAGCCGGTGGCACAATGGACGTCTGTGGCCGCGAAGTCAGCGGAGCCCTGACCATCTTCCAGGCGCAACTTTCCTGCCCGACCACGCACGGTTTCTCTGAAAGCGCGACACAGTTCCTGTCGCAGGGCAAAATGCCTGCATTCCTCGGGGGGTTACCGGGTGCTGCGCTGGCGATGTACCACTGTGCGAAACCTGAAAACCGTCATAAAATTAAAGGCCTGCTGATTTCCGGTGTTGTCGCTTGTGTTGTCGGCGGAACCACTGAACCGATCGAATTCCTGTTCCTTTTCGTTGCGCCGGTTCTGTATGTGATCCACGCAATTCTGACCGGTCTGGGCTTCACCATTATGTCGGTACTGGGCGTGACCATCGGGAATACCGACGGTAACATCATCGATTTCGTGGTCTTCGGTATCCTGCACGGCACAGCCACCAAGTGGTATCTGGTGCCGGTGGTCGCAGCAATCTGGTTCGCGGCTTACTACGTAATCTTCCGCTTCTCTATCACGCGCTTTAATATCAAAACGCCGGGCCGTGAATCTGAAAGTACGCCAGCCGCCGCGGCCGTGCCGTCTTCCAGCAAATCCGGTTACAACGTGCCGGTGATCTTAAGCGCGCTGGGCGGTGCCGGTAACATCATTTCACTCGATAACTGCATCACCCGCCTGCGTCTTTCCGTGGCGGATATGTCGCTGGTCGACGATGCGACGCTTAAAGCCAACCGTGCAATTGGTGTGGTTCATCTCAACGAACACAACCTGCAGGTGGTGATCGGCCCTCAGGTGCAGTCGGTGAAAGATGAGCTGGATTACCTCATCCGTGAAGCAGCCAATCAGCCCGCGCCCGAACCGGCGATGGTATAAACACTGAATCCACAGGGCGACTTCGTGTCGCCCTTTTCTGCTTTCTTCAGGGAGTGAAAAAATGTCCTCAGCTTCTTTTGATTTCTCTACCGTCGTTGATCGTCACGGAACCTGGTGTACTCAGTGGGATTACGTCGCCGACCGTTTTGGCCATGATGATTTACTGCCATTTACCATTTCAGACATGGATTTCGCCACCGCGCCGTGCATTCTGGATGCGCTGCAAAAACGCCTGCAACACGGCGTGCTTGGCTACAGCCGCTGGCATCATGACGATTTTCTCGGTGCCGTTGAACACTGGTATCAGCAGCGTTTTAACAGCCAGATTGACCGCGACTGGGTGGTGTATGGCCCGTCGGTGATTTACATGGTGGCGCAGCTTATCCGCCAGTGGAGCCAGCCGGGTGATGGTGTGGTGACATTCACCCCGGCCTACGATGCGTTCTTTAAAGTGGTTGATGGTAATCAGCGCAACCTGCTGGCTTGCCCGCTGATTAAAAACGGCAACGACTGGTCGCTGGATGCCGAAAATCTGGAAAGCCTGCTGGCGCAGCCGGACTGTTCGCTGTTGTTGCTGTGCAGCCCGCACAATCCGACCGGAAAGGTCTGGACGCGCGAAGAACTGACGCGGATTGCAGCACTTTGCGAGCGCCACAGCGTGCGGGTGATCAGCGATGAAATCCACATGGATATGGTCTGGGGCGGGAACCCACATACGCCGTGGAATGAGGTGGCGCGCGGTGAATGGGCGCTGCTGACGTCCGGCTCGAAAAGCTTCAATATCCCTGCGCTGACCGGCGCGTACGGCTTTATCAGCCATAAAACGCCGCGTGATGCTTATCTGCATCAGCTGAAAGCCTGCGACGGTTTATCCTCTCCGGCGGTACTGGCGGTACATGCGCACGTCGCGGCGTATCACGCGGGCGAACCGTGGCTGGACGCGTTGCGCGACTATTTGCAGGGAAATCTGCATTATGTGGCGGAACAGCTGAACGCCGCGTTCCCGCAGCTGAACTGGCAACCTCCGCAGTCAACGTATCTGGCGTGGATTGATTTGCGTGCGTTAAACATCGACGACAAGCAGCTGCAAAAAGAGCTGATCGAACATCAAAAAGTCGCGATCATGCCGGGTTATACCTACGGTGAAGAAGGCAACGGGTTCCTGCGCCTGAACGTCGGCTGCCCAAGGTCGAAGGTAGAAGCGGGTGTACAGGCTTTAATTCGCGCGATTAATACCCTGCTGCCGTAACGTTCAAGAATTTTCCGTTTCGCTCCTTCCTTGTACAGAGGAAGGAGCTTTCTCCTGCCGTTGCGCAACAACGTTTTCTTATCCCCCGATCTGACGTTATAATGCCCCGCACATTTCAATAATAACGAGTGCACCCCATGATCGACACACGCCTTCCCCTGACCGACATTCACCGCCACCTTGATGGCAACATCCGCGCTCAAACGATTCTCGATTTAGGCCGTCAGTTTAACCTGACGCTGCCCGCCAATGAACTTGAAGCCCTGCGCCCGCATGTGCAGGTGATGCACGCAGAACCCGATCTGGTGAGCTTTTTGCAAAAACTGGACTGGGGCGTCAAAGTGCTGGGCGATCTCGACGCCTGCCGCCGTATTGCGAAAGAAAACGTTGAAGATGCGGCCAAAGCCGGTCTGCACTATACCGAACTGCGTTTCTCCCCTTACTACATGGCGATGAACCACAAACTGCCGGTCGCAGGCGTGGTGGAAGCCGTGATCGAAGGCATCCGTGAAGGCCAGAAAAATCACGACATCGATGTGCGTCTGATTGGTATTCTGAGCCGTACTTTCGGTGAAGATGCGTGTCTGCAAGAGCTGGAAGGTTTACTGGCGCACCGCGATGGCATTACCGCGCTGGATCTGGCCGGTGATGAACTCGGTTTCCCAGGCAGTCTGTTCCTCAGCCACTTTAACCGTGCGCGCGACGCAGGCTGGCGCATTACCGTTCACGCCGGTGAAGCCGCAGGCCCGGAAAGCATCTGGCAGGCAATTCGTGAACTGGGCGCTGAGCGTATCGGCCACGGCGTGAAAGCCGCGCAAGACCCGGCGCTGATGGATTTCCTGGCGAAGCACCAGATTGGGATTGAGTCCTGCCTGACGTCGAATATTCAGACCAGCACCGTCTCCTCGTTTGAACAACATCCGCTGGCGACCTTCCTGCGCCACGGCGTTCTGGCGTCAATCAATACCGACGATCCGGCCGTTCAGGGCATCGAAATTGCCAACGAATACAACGTTGCCGCGCCAGCCGCCGGTCTGACTCAGAATGAAATCCGCAAAGCGCAGGAAAATGGCCTGACAATGGCCTTCCTGACCGGCGCAGAAAAACAGGCGATTCGCGACAAAGTGTCTGCGTAACGTTTTCTGAAAACCGTTCCCTGAGCGCAAAAAAAAGGGCGGGATTCATTCCCGCCCTTTTCTTTTCAATCAATCCGTTATGCCGATTTGATTTCTTCTTTCACGGCCAGTTTAGCGGCTTCTTCACGTGCAACACGTTTCGCGTAACGCGACGCCAGAACCGCGCACACCATCAGCTGGATCTGATGGAAAATCATCAGAGGCAGCACCATCGCCCCCACCGCAGACGCCGGGAACAGCACGTTCGCCATCGGAATACCGTTCGCCAGACTCTTCTTCGAGCCACAGAAAACAATGGTGATTTCGTCTTTGGTATTGAAACCAAATAGCCGCGCCACAAACGTATTGATGATCAGCACAATGGTCAGCAGCACAATCGAACAACCCAGCACCGCCAGCAGTGACCAGCCATCAATCTGGCGCCAGATGCCTTCCACGACTGCCGCACTGAACGCCACGTACACCACCAGAAGAATCGACGAACGGTCTGTAATATTCACGATCTTCTTATGACGCTGCACCCAGCCGCCAATCAGAGGACGACACAAATGCCCGATGATAAACGGCACCATCAGTTGTAAAACAATCGAGCCGATGGCGTGCAGCGTATCGCTGGTTCCGCCCTGCGTGTGCATCAGCAAACCCACCAGCACCGGCGACAAAAACACGCCGAGAATACTGGACGCCGACGCGCTGCAAATCGCCGCCGGGATATTCCCGCCCGCCACCGACGTATAGGCAATCGCCGACTGCACGGTAGCCGGCAGCGCACACAAATACAGAAAACCGTAATACAGCGTCGGTGTCAGAATACCGACCGGCACCAGCCATTTCATGCCCAGCCCCAGCAGCGGGAACAGCGCAAACGTGCTGAGGAAAACCACAACATGCAAACGCCAGTGGCCGATCCCCGCCATAATCGCCTCACGCGAGAGCTTCGCGCCGTGCATAAAAAACAGCAGCGCGATGGCAGCGGTGGTCAGATGTTCGAAAATCGTTTTATAAATCCCTTCACAAGGGAAAAACGACGCGACCACGACCACACAAATCAGAATCAGCAAAAATTTATCGATTTTTAACCAGGACATGAACCTTCCTTGCCAGTTGAACGAGTAAAAGAGAATCGGGTTAACGGCGGCTTATTTTTTTACTTTCAACGTCGCCTGTTGTTCTGAAGATTGCATGCCCAGCTCAATCATTTCCATTACGCGGATAGCATCCGATGCCGGAACCGGATTTTCGCCGTTACCGTTAATCGCATCGCGCACACCCGCGTAATACGCAGGATAGTTCCCCGGAATGGTCAGCAGGGATTTCTCTGCCAGCACACCCTCGTGGCTCAGCGTAATCACGCCGTCACGTTTGTCGTATCCCCAGTCTTCCTGCGGCAGACGTTCGCCCGCTTTCAGACGATCTTCCTGCGGATCCAGACCAAATTTCACATAGCTGCCGGTTTCGCCCTGCACGATAAAGCGGGCCGTTTCCGCCACGGCGTACACGGTGCTGTGCAACACCACGCGGCGGCGCGGATACGTCAGCACGGCATTGAAATAATCCACCGCTTTACCGCCCGGACGCAGCACGGCCAGGTCAGCCTGTAACGAATCCGGCGTACCAAACAATTGCAGCGCCTGATCCAGCAGATGTGAACCTAAGTCGTACCAGATGCCGCTGCCCTGCGCATCGCTTTCACGCCAGCGCTGTAGCACCTGCGGTTTGTAGCGATCGTAATGCGATTCGAAATACACGATCTCGCCCAGCGATCCCTCTTCGATCAGCGCTTTCACGGTCTGGAAATCAGAATCCCAGCGACGGTTGTGGAACACAGAAAGCACTTTGCCTTTTTCACGCGCCAGCGCGTCCAGCTCGCGGGCTTCTTCAAGCGTCACGGTGAACGGTTTATCGACAACAACGTGTTTACCGGCTTCCAGCGCCAGCTTCGCCAGCGGGAAATGCGTGGTGTTTGGCGTAGGAATCACCACCAGATCGATGGACGGATCGGCAAGAAGCTTCTCCGGGGAATCAACAACCGTGACATTTGGCCAGTCGGCATGGACTTTTGCAGCGTCACTGCTCGACACCACAGCCAGCTCAAGGCCCGGCGTGCCGTCAATCAAAGGTGAATGGAAAGTTTTACTGGCGAAGCCATAGCCGATCAGGCCAACGCGGAGAGTCTGGGACATGGGATTTTCCTCTGTTTAACGGTCTTGCCCGTTAGGACGCTAATCACCTGATTTGACACCAGCTTACAGAGCGGGACAAGTAAAAATTTGGTTCGGGCCAACAGGGCCCTGGGCTCACCGCCCAAACACCCCCTGGACATCAGGCAAATTCTCCATTTCCATCCCGCTGTTCCAAATCCTCTCCGCACCCGCCACTGAAATCACCCGGGTCGCCAGCGACACAAACTTCTCCTTAAGCTGCTCATCCGACACCGGATTCCCCGGTGCGCCCAGCGCGACATCTACTCGTAAGGTTTTTGATTCGCCGGTTCGGATGAAAACCGTCACATCCGGCTCGCTGTCGGAACTCATCGTGGCATCTTCCGTCAGCACGATCCGGGCGATCATCGCCAGCAAATCCGGATCCTGCCGTTGCGCCGCACCGTAAACGTCCAGCCCGGCGTGGCCGAAAACAACACGCGCCGCGATGGCGTAACGCAGGCTCATCTGTGCCGCCGCCAGCGTGGCGATTTCATTATCTCCGCACATTCCGTTGAGGAACGGGCACAAACGGACGACGATTTTTTCGATATCACCGGCGGTCGCGTGCATTTCCTCAAGCAAAATGCCCGTCGCGTCGATCGCGGAATGCGTACCACGGCACGAGGCGTAAGGCTTGATGGAACAACGCTCCAGCTTCCAGATTTCACCCAGACTGGCCGTCAGCATTTCGGGCATTGCACTTTGCGGTGCCAGCGTTGAGAGGAATCCGCCCCACTGATCTTCGAATAACTGCGCAGGCCCGCTGATGCCCTGCCGGGCGCTGAGCGCGGCGAGAACTCCGCCTTCTGCGGCGCGGCCTGCGTGCAGCTTTTTGCTCTGCGAACCGTCATGGATAAACGCCCACAGGCCACCGCTGAAACTGCCGGAAATGCCCAGTGCAGAGCTGATCTGCCCTGCACTCAGGCCGAGAATTTTCCCCGCGGCCGCGGCTGCGCCAAATACGCCGCAGGTTGACGTGGAATGCCAGCCCGCCCGGTTGTGCGGGGAATAGCCGCCACAGGCTTCCAGCACGCGGCGCGCCACGTCGTAACCCATAACGACTGCCGTGATAAACGCTTTGCCGCTGACCGGTTGCGGGCACAGCGGCAACACCGCCAGCACGGCGGGAATAACCACCGCGCCGGAATGATCGCAGCCGCCGGTGTCATCGAGTTCCAGCGCGTGCGCCGCCACGCCGTTGAGCAGCGCAGCGTTGCGCGCAGACGTCAGCTCGCGGTAGCCCCAGACCGGGGAAAGCGGCAATGCGCCTTCACCGAGGATCATCGCGGCCACGTCTTTTGCCACGTCGCTGGTCGCACCCACCAGCCCCGCGCCAATCGTATCGAGAATATGCCGTTTGGTACGTTCCACCAGCCGTGGCGGCAAATCGTCGAAATGGGTATTCACCACAAATTCGCTCAGAATTTGCTGCTGCGAAAGCTTACTCATGGCTGACTCCCGGCGCGGTATGTTGCATCCAGATCTGCGCCGGATGGGACGCCTCGTTTTGCGGCTGATTCTGTGACCACCAGTCGGCCACCTCGCTGGCGCTGGCGACCCAGACATCCGGTTTTGACGTGATGTAGTCCAGCAGTTCAGCCAGCACGCCAATGCGTCCGGCGGTGCCGATCACTTCCGGATGCAGCCGCAGCACATAGCACAGGCCAAAACGGTAGAAACCGTCGAAATCCATCTTCATGTTGCCCAGCGTCTGGCTGTAGGACGCAATGCGTGACTGCGCCGGGGGCACCGCCGGGCTGAGGTTAAAGGCGAAATACGGCTCGTCTTCCATCTCATAATGCAGCGGCAGTTCCACCAGCCGCGACGGCAAGCCATCCTGCATGGGCTGGAAATAGGGCAAATCATCGCCGCGCCAGCCGGAGGTCCAGCTGAAACCTTCATCCGTCAGCACATCCGCAAAACCCGGTGCCCAGTTTCCTGCGGGCAGACGAAAACCGCGTGGCACCTTGCCGGTCAGGGCTTTTAGCGCCGCTTTGCCCCGTTGCAGGCTGTCAGTTTGCTGCGCCAGCGTCAGCCCGTCGAAATGCGCAAATTCATAGCCACAGGTCGCCAGCTCGTGACCGGCGCGGTCGATTTCGCGGATTTTCTCCGGGTTTTCGTCCGCCACAATGCCCGGCACACACCAGGCGCTGCGCAGGTTTTTTTCATCCAGCAGCGCCAGCAAACGGTCGATGCCGCGCAGCGTGCCGTATCGCCAGACCGACAGCGTTTTTTCGCGGCCAGCCACGGCGGGAACCTGGCTGAGAATGCCGTGAATATCGTTGAAATCCACCGTAATAATCACCGCGCAGCGATAGCCCTGCGGCCAGTTTTGATTAGTCATTGGCATGCTCCTGCATCCACCAGTGCGCCACGTCGCGGCAGCGCGCAAACCACACGTCGTCACGCGCTTTCAGGTGGCTGAAAAATTGATCAAGCAGCATGATGCGTCCCGGTTTTCCGCTGATTTTCGGATGGAACAACGTCGTCAGGCTCAGCCCTTCATTCATCGCGCCGTCGTATTCACGGCACCAGTTGTCGAGCGTCAGCGCGTAACTGGCGGTGCGATCCAGCCCCGACGGGAAATTCGGCTCGCGGGTGTAGGCCAGAGACGCGTAATCGTCCATTTCCCAGCGGCCGGGAATTTCCACCAGCGGCCGTTCATGGCCGGGCACGGTGATCAGATAGGGCCGGTCGTCGCCGCGCATACTGCTGGAATACGTCACGCCCGCGTCGAGCAGCATCGCCGGTGTTTCCTTGTGCCAGTCGCCTGACGGCGTGCGGAAACCTTCGGCGCGTATCCCTAAAACCTGCCAGAAAATCTCGCGGGACTTCTCCATCACCTGGCGCTGTTTTTCGGCGCTGATGGCGTAAAAAGACTCATGACGATAACCGTGATACGCCACTTCATGGCCGCGCTCGACAATCGCCTGACACTGTTTCGGCCAGTTTTCCACCACCCACGCGGGAATGAAAAACGTCGCCGGAAGCTGATGTTCACTGAGCAAATCGAGGATCCGCCCCAGCGCCCGGTAAGGGCCGTAAGCGCCGAAGGTAAAGTAATCCGCTTTCTGCCAGATTGTGCCGTTAAGCATCGCGTCGCCGGTCGGGCCGTCGAGATCAAACGCCAGCGCCATGCAGCCGCGTTTGCCTTCCGGCCATAGACTGGCCGTGTGTTGTGCTGAAATCGTCATGAGTCGGTCCGTTACCTGAGGTTATTTGCCTTTGTTGATGGTGACTTCCTGAACTGCACCGTCCTGCAGGCCCCATTTGGTGAGGATTTTCAGATACGTACCGTCGGCAATCATGCCGGTCAGCGCGCCTTTTACCGCGTCAATCAGCGGCTGATCGTCTTTGCTGATCCCCATGCCGGTGACCTGATACGCAAAGGCTTTGCCCAGCGGTTTATAGGTGTCTTTTTCCAGATTCATGATGTACGGCAGAGTCTCGCTGCCCTGCACCACGCCTTCGATTCGCCCCTGACGCAGCTGGGTACGCGCATCCGCCGTGCCTTCCGCACCAATCACCACGATGGCCGGTTTGCCTGCCGGCACGCAGTTTGCTTCGCTCCATGCAGCGATTTCAGCCGGGAAAGTGGTGCGGCGGCTGGTACCAACTTTCTTGCCGCAGAGATCTGACAGGGTGTTGATTTCTTTGTGCGCGACGGTGGTGTAGAACTGCGGCCCGCTGTTGTAGTAATCCACAAACGTGGCGATATCCTGGCGAGGCTTGGTGTCAGTCATGCCGGAAAGGATCATGTCCACGCGATGCGTGGCGACGGCGTTCACCATCTGTTCGAAGCCGATTTCCTGCCAGCTGATTTTGCGGTTCAGGCGCTTGCCGAGTTCCATACCCAGATCGTAATCCATGCCGGTCAGCTGGCCGGTGGCCGGATCTTTGAATTCCAGCGGCGGATAGTTCGGCATCATCGCCACTTTGATTTCGTCTTTTTGTTTCAGCTCAGCGGCGCTGGCGACAGGAACCGCGCCCTGCAACAGAACCGCCGCAGTAATAAGGGACAACAGTGTTTTTTTCATGAAGGCATTCCCATAGTCAAAAGTTAACGGCAAAAGGGTCAAATGAGGACGGCAGAGATAAAGTTCTGCGTCCGCGGGTTTTGTGGATTAAGCAAAATGTCTTCCGGATTACCACTTTCTATAATTCCGCCCTCATCCATGAAGACCACGCGGTTAGCGACTTCCCGCGCGAAACCTAATTCATGCGTGACCACAATCATCGTCATCCCTTCAGCGGCCAGGCCGCGCATCACCGCCAGTACTTCGCCGACCATTTCCGGATCGAGCGCCGACGTCGGCTCATCAAACAGCATCACTTTGGGTTTCATGGCCAGCGCACGGGCAATCGCCACGCGCTGTTGCTGACCACCGGAAAGCTCCAGCGGATACGCATCGCGTTTATGCGCCAGCCCGACGCGTTCGAGCAGCGCCATGGCTTCCTGCGTCGCCTCTTTCACCGGCCGCAGCAGAACCTGACACGGCCCTTCGATAATGTTTTCCAGCGCCGTTTTGTCCGGGAACAGATTGAAACGCTGGAAAACCATGCCGGTTTTCAGCCGCTGGCGGGCAATCTGCCGGTCATTGAGCGGGTAAAGTTTTTTGCCGTCCATGCGGTAACCGACCAGTTCGTCATCCACCCAGACGCCGCCGCTGTCGATGCGCTCAAGCTGATTAATACAGCGCAGAAACGTACTTTTCCCCGACCCCGATGGCCCGATGATGCACATCACTTCGCCGTGTTTAACTTCAAGATTGATGTTTTTCAGCGCCTGAAACTGGTCAAAGTACTTATTGACGTTGACGGCTTTGATAATACTTTTCATGGTCTGGCTCCTCAGTGGCTGGTGCGGCGGCGGGTGCCACGACCGAAATAGCGTTCCAGACGGTTCTGCCCGAGCGACAACACCGTCACCACCACCAGGTACCAGATACCGGCGACAAACAGCAGTTCCATCACCCGCGCATTGGCGAAGTAAATGGTCTGCGCGTTATAAAGCACTTCGGAATATTGGATCATGCTCGCCAGACTGGTGGTCTTCACCATGCTGATAAATTCGTTACCAATAGGCGGAATAATCACCCGCATGGCCTGCGGCAAAATGATCCGCCGCAGCGCATGCAGACGCGTCATGCCGATGGACTTCGCCGCCTCGTACTGCCCGAGATCGACCGAAATCAGCCCGGCGCGCACCACTTCCGAGGTGTACGCGCCCTGATTAATACTCAGCCCGAGCAGTGCGGCGGTGAATGGCGTCATGATGTCCACGGTCTGAATACTGAACAGGCCGGGAATGGAAATGGTCGGGAAAATCAGTGCCAGGTTAAACCACAGCAGCAGTTGTAAAATCAGCGGCGTACCGCGAAAAATCCACGTGTAGCCCATCGCCACACTGCGCAGCACCGGGTTTTGCGACATGCGCATCACTGCGATAATCACCCCGAACACAATCCCCAGCGCCATCGCCAGCACCGACATCACAATGGTGTTGCCCAGCCCGAACAAAATCGCTTTGGCGGTCAGAAACTGCGCCACGTACTGCCATTCGATTTTGCCGTGCGCAAAGGCGTTCACCAGCAAGGCCAGCAGCACCAGGATCGCGACCGAGGCAAAAATCCGGCCGTAATAACGCTGCGGCACATAGTGGTATTCGCTGAGATCGACATCAGCGGTTTTCACGTTTTCAGACGTCTTCTGATACAAAGTCATTCGCCGCTCCCCGCGAGGTGTAGAAGTTATGCAGACGTTATAAAGACAGGCCGGTGTAGGCCGTTGCCCAGGCCGACTGCCCGGCCAGACGCACTTTCAGCCGCTCAATCTGCTCGGCCACGCGCACCGGAGACGTACCCCCCCAGCCGCTGCGGGCATTCACCGCGGCTTCTAACGTCAGGCAATCGCGCACGTCAGCGCTCAGACGCGGATCCACGGCCAGCAGCTGGGCATCGCTGAGTTCATGCAGCGCCAGATTGTGTTGCTCGCAAACCTGCACCAGCTGGCCGGTGATTTCGTGCGCTTCCTTAAACGGCACGCCGCGGCGGGAAAGCCAGTCCGCCACTTCGGTCGCCAGCGTGAAACCTTCAGGTGCCTGTTCGCGCAGCCGTTCAACGTTCACCTTCATGGTGTCGATCATTCCGGCCATTGCAGGCAGCACCAGCAACAGCTGATCAACGGTGTCCATCGCGTTGCGTTTGTCTTCAATCAGGTCGCGGTTATACGAAAGCGGCAGCCCTTTCATGGTGGTCAGCATCGCCGTCACGTTGCCAATCAGACGGCCACTTTTGCCCCGCGTCAGCTCGGCAATGTCGGGGTTTTTCTTCTGCGGCATGATGGAACTGCCGGTGGCGTAACCGTCGTCAAGCTCGACCCAGCGGAACTGGCGCGACGCCCACAGACAAACTTCTTCGCAAATGCGCGATAGGTTGACGCTCAGCATGCTGCCGGCAAACAGGAATTCAGCGACGTGGTCACGGCTGGCAACGGCGTCAATGGAGTTTTCACACGCGCCGTCGTAGCCCAGATCTTTAGCGGATAATTCCGGGTGCATCGCGATGGCAGAACCGGCCATCGCCGCCGCCCCTAGCGGAGAAAGTGCGCAGCGTTTATCCCAGTCACGCAGGCGTTCAACGTCGCGGTAAAACGACTGCGCATGCGCCATCAGCTGATGACCAAACACAATCGGCTGCGCCTGTTGCAGATGCGTAAAACCAGGCGCGAGGGTATGAATATGCTGTTCCGCCTGTTTGATCAGCGCGGTTTGTAATTCCAGCAGCGCCACCACGATTTTGCGGGTGTTATCGCGCAGGTACAGACGCAAATCGTTGGCGGTCTGGTCGTTACGGGAACGTCCGGCGCGCAGTTTGCCGCCAAGCGCGCCCAGCCGTTCGGTCAGGCTGCGTTCGATAAACGTATGCACATCTTCATCGCCCTGAACCGGCGTCACGGTTCCGGCGCGAAAATCGGCGGCCAGTTGCTCAATGGCCTCAACCATCTGACGGGTTTCATTCTCATCAAGTAAACCGGCGCGCTTTAATTCATAAGCGTGTGCGCGGCACCCTTCCAGATCATATTCAGCAAGTGAAAAATAATATTCCGGGCTGCGCGATAAGGCGCTTAACGCCGCGGCTGGCCCGTGTTTGAAGCGGGCTCCCCAAAGAAGTTCTGGCTGCTGGGACATGATCGTTTCCTTTTATGGCATAGATGTTGCAAACCTGAATCCAGCGTATTGTCTGACGGCGTTTAAATAAATTTCAGCCAACAGTGTTTCGAATGACACTGAACAATCTCAGGCTTACAGCGTAATAACGAGTGAGGCTAAGTGAATTTGATGTTGTAGATTTTTAGAGCGGGGGTAAATATTTATTATGGAAAGTCCACTTTCCAAATCAGGAAACACATCACCCGCAAAAAGTGATATTAACCAGCACAGCCTTGGCGTCGCAGATTTAAAACTTTTGCGCGTCTTTAAAACCGTGGTAGAGGCCGGTGGATTTACCGCAGCCTGTAATGAACTGAATATTGGCCTGGCGGCAATCAGCAAACAAATATCGGATCTGGAGATCCGCTTTGGGATGAAACTTTGTACGCGCGGGCGTGAGGGGTTTTATTTAACCGAACACGGAAAAGTCGCGTATCAGGCGTGTCTGGATTTATTTTCTTCCATCAACCTCTTTCGCGACAAACTCAATCATGCGCGCCACGAACTGTTCGGAGAGCTGAACATCGGCATTATCGACAACACCATTACGGATCCGCAATCGCCCGTCGTCTGTGGCTTAGGCGAGGTTTACCGTCAGGCGCCAAAGGTGAACATACGCCTGCACGCCACCCAGCTCGACGAGATCGAACGCGGCGTGATTGATGGCCGTTTTACCTGCGGCATCATGCCGGTGTATCAGGAAAAACCGGAATTTGATTACTTTTTCCTGTATCACGAAATGACCTATCTTTATTGCGGCGATAAACACCCGCTCTTCTCCGTTCCGGCTCAGGAAATTAAAGAATCACAAATCAAATCCTCGCAAATGGTGAATCACTTTTACGCCAATCACAGTAAGAAAAATATCTTCTCTGACGTCACGACGCCGCACGCCATCGCCGTACAGGTCGAAGCGGTCACCATGTTACTGATGACCGGTAATTATCTCGGTTTTTTACCGGAACATTATGCCAGTGCGTTCATGGACGGAAATAAACTCAAAGCGCTGATGCCGGACAATATTGAAATCGCCACTCCCTTCAGCCTGGTGGTTAAAAAAGGCGCCCCGTTTAATTCCGTGCTGAATTTATTCTTTAATGCTCTCAAACAGGCACTCATTCCCCGGCCTGAAGCGAAAGCCAGCTGATTCGATTAAGCGGGAATATTGCCGGCTCCGTCGTCTTATGCACCGGCGCAGAGCAATGAAAGTCATATTGTGGTGCAGGTTATCACTTTTAATTATAAATTCGTTTACCTCCTTCTCATTAATTATCCAAAAATGTATAACATCAATGCCCTGCCTGATTTCCTTCCGTGATTTCAACTGTGGCGTAGTAATTGCTTTACTCACTTGTCTATACAGGGTTGCACATTAGGATTTCTATTAGCCGTCTTTCTCTCTTTCAACACCATGCGAGGATCACCATGTCACCGACTCAGACCTTAAACGCCTTAAAAAACAAAGTTGCGCTGGCCTGTTGCATTGGCGCGCTCACGACATTCAGCCTGAGTGCTGGCGCGGCAACGACAGCGCCGGAAGCCGGTACCTTCAAAATGGGTATCGAACCCTGGCTGGGCTACGGGCAGTGGCACGTCGCACAAAGTCAGGGCATTTTTAAACAGCAGGGGCTGGAAAAGGTCGACATCATTAACTTCGCCGAAGACAAAGACATCAACGCCGCGTTAGCCAGCGGGCAGATTGACGGCGCAAACATCGCCACACACACCGCCATGGCGATGGTTTCCGCAGGATTGCCGGTGAAAGTCGTCCTGCTGCTCGATCAGAGCGAAACCGCCGACGCCCTGCTGGTCGGCAAGGATATCGCCACGTTGAAAGACCTGAAAGGTAAACAGGTGGCGTTCGAAGAAGGCACCACCAGCGACATTCTGCTGCACAGCGCCGTCAACTCGGCCGGGCTGAAATGGAGTGATATCACGCCGGTGCCGATGCCTGCCGATTCCGCAGGCAGCGCGCTGATTGCCAAACGCGTCACCGCCGCCGTGACTTACGAGCCGTACATTTCTGCCGCCAGAAAACAGGATCCGTCGCTGAAAATGCTCTACAGCGGCTCTTCCGATCCGGGCCTGATCGGCGACGTTCTGGTGGTTCGCGATTCCGTATTGAAAGAAAAACCGGGCCAGATTGCCGCGCTGATTAAAAGCTGGGACGCCGCCCTGACCCATTATCAGGCCAATACCACCGCCGACCGCGCCCTGATCGCCAAAGCCGTGGGGGCCACACCGGCGGACCTGGAATCAGCGTTTGACGGCGTGAAATACTATTCGCTGGCCGAAAACAAACAGGTGCTCAGCCATTCGTTCTCCGACCAGACGTTTGCGCATGTGCTGAAAGCCGCCACCGCCGCCGGGCTGATCCCAAAACCGGTGACCACCGCGCAGGTGATTGATGCCAGCTTTGTGAACAGCCTGCCATGAGTTCGCGCCGTAAACCGCTCAACCTGATGGTGATTGGCCGCCTGCCCTCGCGCAAATTGTTCGTCGGCATCGCCGTGGCGCTGTTCGTTGTCCTGTTTCTGGCATGGGGGCTGGCGACCCGCAGCGGCGCCATTCCGCCGATTTTTCTGCCAAAACTCACCGATGTGTGGCTGAAAATGGTTTCACTGGCGCAGGACGGCACGCTGTGGAGTGACGTCAAAAGCAGCCTCTACCGCATCAGTATTGCATTCGCCATTTCCTCGGTGATGTCGATTGTGATTGGCGTGCTGGCAGGCTGCTACGGTTTCTTCAAAGCCCTGACCGAACCGCTGGTGGATTTCATTCGTTACATGCCGGTGGTGGCGTTCGTGCCGCTGACCATTTTATGGACCGGTACAGACGACGTGCAGAAATTCCTGATTATCTGGATCGGTACCTTCTTCCAGCAGGTGTTAATGGTGATCGACGCCGTGAAACGCGTACCGGGTGATTTCGTCGGTTTAGGCCGCACGCTCGGCATGCCGGATCGCAAAATTCTCTTCCGCATCGTTTTACCGGGCGCGCTGCCGGGCATCTGGGACGCACTGCGCATCAGTCTCGGCTGGGCGTGGACGTGGCTGGTGCTGGCCGAACTGGTGGCCTCCACCTCCGGGCTGGGTTACCGCATCGTCGTTTCCCAGCGCTTCTTCCAGACCGACACCATCATCGGTTACATCCTGCTGCTGGGGATTTTGGGGTTAATCAGCGACCAGATTATGCGTGCCGCCGAGCGCGTACTGTTCCGCTACAACAAGAGGCGTGCGTAATGTCGGTTTTAACCATTTCTCATTTGCACAAAAGTTTCCAGGTCGGAAAACAGACGCGCGAAGTTCTGCACGACATCAGCCTGACGCTGGCGGACAACGAATTTGTCTCGGTCGTCGGCACGTCGGGTTGCGGCAAAAGCACCCTGCTGTCCATCGCGGCAGGCCTTGAGGATTACGACAGCGGCGACGTGCAGGTTGACGGGCAAACCATACGCGGTGCGGGCATCGACCGTGGCGTGGTGTTTCAGTCCTATACTTTATTACCGTGGCTGACGGCGCGGCAGAACATCGAATTTGCGCTCAAAGCCGCCGGGTTCAGCCGGGCAGAATGCCGCGAAAAAGCCGATCAGCATCTCGAACTGGTTCAGCTGACGGCGTTTGCCGATGCCTGGCCGTCCGAGCTTTCCGGCGGTATGAAACAACGCGTGGCGATTGCGCGCGCGTTGTCCTATCGTCCGAAAATATTGCTGATGGATGAACCTTTCGGCGCGCTCGACGCCATGACGCGCCACCAGATGCAGGAACTGCTCACCGGTATCTGGGAGCAACACCGGCTGACGGTGATGTTCGTCACCCACGATATCGAGGAAGCGGTTTATCTTTCCGACCGCATCGTGGTGATGGGACCGGGCACCATTCAGGCAACGTTTGATGTGCCCTTGCCGCGCCCGCGCCGCGAAGAACTGACCGCCAGCCCTGAATTCACTGACCTGCAACGTCAGGTTCTCCATACTATCCGCAGCGGCCACACCCGCGCCGCGCTGGCCTGATCACCGGAGATTTACCATGTCTGCACCTTTTCAATCTGTGACTTTTCATGACCTGAGCGATTCGACTGACCTGCCACCGGCATTATTCCAGCGCACCGAAGCGGATTTATCCTTTTTCATTGAGCGTGTGGCACCGATTATCGACGCCGTGCGCACCGATGGCGACGCCGCCCTGCAACGCTTTGCCCGCGATTTCGACGCGGTCACCGCGCCGGAAATGAGCATCATGGCGGAAGATTCTGAGTTCGCCACGGCGTTTGAACGCCTTGATCCACAGGTCATCGAATCCATCCGTTTCTCGGTGGAAAACATTCGCGCATTCCACGAAGCGCAGAAACCCGAAGACATGTGGATGAAAGAAATCCGCCCCGGCGCATTTGCCGGTGACCGCCATGTGCCAATTGACTCCGTCGCCTGCTATGTACCGCGCGGCAAAGGCTCGTTCCCCAGCGTCTTTCTGATGACCACGATCCCGGCGGTGGTGGCTGGCGTCAAACGCGCCATTGTCATCACCCCGCCGGGGCCGGACGGCAAAGTGGACGACGCCACGCTGGTCGCCGCAAGGCTGGTGGGCATCACCGAAGTGTATAAATGCGGCGGCGCACAGGGCGTGGCGGCCGTGGCATTCGGCACTGAAACCGTGCCGAAATGCCTGAAAATCGTCGGACCGGGCAGCCCGTGGGTCGTGGCGGCAAAACGCCAGTTATCAAACCTTATCGATCCCGGGATTCCCGCCGGGCCCAGCGAAAGCTTAATTCTGGCCGATGACAGCGTGGACGGTGCGCTGGCAGCCTTAGATCTCATCATCGAGTCCGAACACGGGCCGGACTCCTCGGCTTATCTGGTGACAAACAGCCGCCGCGTGGCCGAAGAAGCCATTGCCGCCTTGCCCGGCTACTGGGCGCAAATCGGCGAAAAGCGCGCCGGTTTCTCGCAGGCAGTTCTATGCGGAACGCACGGCGGCGTGGTGCTGACGCCCGATTTCGACACTGCCGTTGAATTTGTTAACCAGTACGCGCCGGAACATCTGGAAATCCTTGCCGAAGAACCGATGGCCGTAATGGGCAAAATCCGCAATGCCGGAGAAATCTTGCTCGGCAACTACACGCCTATCACATTGGGGAATTTTGTGCTCGGCCCGAACGCTGTCCTGCCGACCAACGGTGCAGCGAAAACCGTCGGCCCGCTCTCAGTTTTCGATTACATGAAACGCATTTCAGTCGGCTACGTGACCCGCGAAGGCTACGCGCCGCTGGCTGAAAAAGCCCACGCGTTCGCACTGTACGAGGGCTTCCCCGGCCACGCGCTGGCGGTATCGGCATTACGCACTGAGATCCTCAACAAAAAAGGCCAATAACGATGAGCAATTTGACGGGCAGTGAACCGCTGGCCGCGCAGGCGCGTCAGTTAGTCCACGCGGGAGAGTGGCAAAAAGCGGCGGATGCGCTGCGCCAGCTGATTGGCGAAGTCACTGGCGTGAAGGCCGGTCAGCTGACCATCAACCGTGACCAGTACAGCCTGAATTCCCTCAACGGTACGGTGACGCTCGACGATGGCCGCGCCCTGTTCTTCAAATATCACAATGAAGAAGGCGAAGATAAAACCATCGAAGAGTATTACAACGCTGAATTGCTGCGTGAAAGCGGCTTTCGGGTCGATGTGCCGGTGTATGCCTGCGGCGAACCGGGGCGGCAGATTCTGATGTATACCCTGCGCCACGACCGGCGTATGGCAGATGTCTGCCGGGATATCGAACAGCAACAGGCATGGGATCAGGAAGCTGAAATCGAAGAAGCCCAGCGCCGCGCTGACCGCGATATCCTGACAAATACGCTACCGACGCTGAAAGCCGGTTCGGTGGACGGCGTTTCCGCAGAACCCATCCATCAGCTGTTCCATCACCGGCTGGTTTCCGCGGACAACCCGGAGATCCCCGCCGGTTTCGGTGGCCGCGTCGCGCGTTTTTACGTCGGCAAAACCTTCCAGCTCGAAGACGAACAACTGGAATGGCAAACGCTGAGTAACCTGCGCTGGGTCATCAACGGTGTGGCGTATGAACACAGCCTGCGGCAATTATTCGCCGAAGCGGGAACGCGTCTCGCGCCCGCCGCACTGGCCGACCACGGCGTCATCACAGCACACGGCGACGCGCACAACGCTAACGTCTGGTACGACACGTCGGAAGAAATTCCGCAACTGGTGAGCTTCGACCCCGCTTTCGCCGGGCGCAACATTCCGGCGCTGCTGGCGGAAATCAAAGCCACCTTCCACAACATTTTTGCGCATCCGCTGTGGTTGTACGAGCCCGCACGCTGCGGCGAACTGTACAAAGTCACGGTGATGCGCCGTGGCGATACGCTGTTTGTGGATCACAACTGGCAGCTGACGCCGCTGCGCGCCGCCTTCCTGCGCGACAAAGGCGAGGAATACTGGCAGCCGTTGCTCGCCCAACTCGCCCGCCGTGGCTGGTTGCCGCCGCACTGGCAGCGGATTTTCCGCCTCGCCATGTTCTGCTGCCCGGCGCTGGTTCTGGATCTCCGCGCAGGCGGTTTCAGCGGGCATACCCCCACCAGCTCCGCCCTCGGTCTGGCGATGTCCGTCATGCTGGGCAGCCAGCCGGTGGAAGATCTCGACGAATTCAGCCAATGGCTGGCCGGGATCAGCCCGGCGGAGAAAGCGAATGACTGACCAGTTCTCGCTGCAAGGCAAACGGGTGCTGATCACCGGCAGCTCACGCGGCATCGGTAAAGCGCTGGCGATAGGCATGGCAAAAGCCGGTGCCAGCGTGATCGTCAGCGGGCGTGACAACGTCACGATAAACGCTGTCTGCGGGGAAATCCGTCAACTTGGCGCGGAGGCCTTTCCGCTGGTGCTCGACGTCACGCAACCCGCCACCTTCGACGCCGCGCTGGCCAGGCTGCCCGCTCCGCCTGACGTGCTGGTCAACAACGCCGGAACCGAACACCTTTGCCCGTCACTGGACGTTGACGAAGCGCTCTGGGACACCATTCTCACCACCAACCTCAAAGGCGCATTTTTCTGCGCACAAGCCGCCGCACGGCTGATGGCCGAAAATGGCGGCGGCAGTATTCTCAACCTCTGCTCGCTCACCAGCCAGGTCGGCGTTCCGGGTGCCGCAGCATACGGTGCATCGAAATCCGCCATGGCTGGTCTGACCCGCACGCTGGCGACGGAATGGGCCGTAAAAAATATCCGCGTTAACGGCATCGGTCCGGGATATTTCAAAACCGATCTGACGGCAGAGTTTTACGAAAACGCCGACTGGTGCCAGCAAATGCAGGGGAAAATCCCGCTCGGGCGTTTCGGAGAACTCGACGACCTCACCGGCGCGGCAGTATTTTTAAGCAGTGACGCCGCACGCTATATCACCGGACAGGTGTTATATGTGGATGGGGGATATCTGGCGGGGATCTGATGTCAGACCGGACATCTGGCGGTTTTTCACTTGCAGTAATCGCTCAGGTCAAGACCTTGGGGCTTTAAGGTCAAAACCTTGGGGTGCCACCCAAGGTCTTGATTTTGAATTTGAAATTAAATTTAAAACCCTTCAGGTCGCTACCCCAAAACTCGCAGGCTTGGGCTGCAAGCCCAAAAGATCAAATCAGATCTGCCATTGCCTCTACCCGCGAAATCGCCTCATACAATCCCCCTGCCGTCACATGCCCCGGCATATTCTCCATATCCGGTGCGTGCAGCGATGCCTTCACGATGCTGTCGAGTTCTTCGGCGTTCAGTTCGGCGATTTCACTCAGACGCAGCGGCACGGCGCAGGCGTGGGCGAGTCTGATGGCTTCCATCAGCTCTTCGTCGCTGCGGTTTTCCAGCGCCAGCAGGCAGAGATTACCGAAGCCGACCAGCAAGCCGTGGCCAAATTCACGCGTTTTATCGCAAACAGTGAAGCCTTCGTAAATGGCGTGGGAGGCGGCGGCGTGGGCCCCGCTGCTCATCAGCGAGGTCAGACCGGCAAACATGAAAATGGCGTCCAGCACCTGATCCAGTTCGGCGTTTGGTTTACCCGCGCGCACCGCGTCGCAGGCAGCCGGGCCACAGGATTCAATCAGGTCATAACAAATCCGGCTGTTGGCGCTTGAAGATCGCACCACGCCGCTTAACTGGCCGTGATGGCTGCTGATGGCGCGGAATTCGTACCATTTTGCCAGCGTATCGCCCAGCCCCGCAGCCAGCCAGCGCAACGGCGCGGCCGCCAGAATGTCGCTGTCGATAATGACCGCCGCCGGGGCCTGTGGCAGCGGGAATAAATCGCGAAAATGTCCGTCATCGTGATAACGGATAGTCAGCGGCGTCACCGCAGCGCAGGTCGCGGCGATGGTGGGAATGGTCACCACCGGCACGTTGGTTTCCACGCCAACGGCCTTGCAGGTATCGAGAGATTTCCCGCCGCCTACGCCAATCACGATGTCGGCCTTTTTGTCTTTCACTACTTTCGCCAGACGCGTGATATTGCCTTCGCTGCTTTCACCGCCAAACCATTCGCTGCCCACCAGTTCCACCGCACAGCCTTCAAGCTGATGACGAATTTTATCTCCTGCCGCCATCAGGGCCTGATGCCCGCCAATCACCAGCGCGCGTTTACCGAGCAACGCACAAATATCGCCAAGCTGAGAAATAACGCCGGGGCCGCGCAGAATTTGCGCCGGGAAGATAATGTTCTGTGCCTGCATAACTGCTTCTCCGTGATGCTTGTGTTTGACTGATTCAGGTTAAAAATTCTGAGGATGTTTACTGTTTTTACTTTGTGCAAATTAACGCTCAGGGCGCAGCAAATGCGGCCCCAGCTGTTTCACCGACGTACAACCAAGCTGCGCCAGCGTGCGGTCTACTTCCTGCAAGATAATCTCCAGCGCACGTTGCGCGCCCGCTTCGCCCGCCGCCGCCACGCCGTAGAGCATCGGGCGGCCAAGCAATACGGCATTCGCGCCCAGCGCCAGCGCTTTCACCACGTCGGTACCACGACGAAAACCGCTGTCGATAAGAATAGTGGCATCCGCGCCGCACAACTGGCGAATTTCCGGCAGGACTTCCATCGCGCTGACCGAACCATCGAGCTGACGGCCGCCGTGATTGGACAGCACAATGCCGTCCGCGCCCGCGTCCAGCGCCCGTTGCGCATCGGTCGGTGCCAGAATGCCTTTAATCAGCAACGCGCCTTGCCACTGGCTGCGGATCCAGGCAAACGTTTCCCAGTTCAGGCGGGTATCCATCTGCTCAGAGAAATAGCTCGCCCCACCCGCGCCACGCTGTTTATCCGCAGGCACGTAAGGTTTTAAATTGCCAAAACCGGGCATACCCGCCGGTTTCAGCGTCCGCCACACCCAGCCGGGATGCAGCGCGACATCCACCAGGCTCGGCAACGAAAGCTTCATTGGCCGCCGGTAGTTGCGTTTGTCTTTTTCGCGATTACCGAAATGGACGGCATCGACGGACACCACCAGCGTGGTGCATCCGGCAGCTTTCGCCCGCTCCAGCAGGCCGGTTGTCACCGCGCGGTCTTTTAATACGTACAGCTGAAACCAGTGCTGCGGCAGGTTTTCCGCCGCGATTTCTTCAATCGATGCTGTGGACACTGTGCTCTGGATATACCCGACCCCGGCGCGTCTGGCGGTACGGGCCAGCATGGCGTCTGCGCCAAAACGCAGCATGCCGTTGTAACCGGTCGGTGCAATCAGCAGCGGCGCAGAGAGCGTCTGCCCGCAGAGCGTGACAGACAAATCGCGCTGGCTGGAATCCGTCAGTACCGGCGGAATAAAGCGCCAGCGGGCAAAAACCTCACGGTTATCTTTCAGCGTTTGTTCATCATCCGCCCCGCCTTCCACATAGCTGAAAGCGAAACGCGGCAACGCGCGCCGGGCCTGACGGCGCAATTCTTCAATGTTTAACGCAGCACGCTTCACGCGGCTTCCTCCGCCAGAATGTGTTTCAGGCTTTCCATAAACTGCCGGTTATCCTGCTCGTTACCGACTGACACGCGGATCCAGTTTTCATAGCCGGTTTCGCGCCACGGCTTAATAATTACGCCAAAAGTAAGCAATCGCTGTGCCAGTTCCGCGCTCGGCTGGCCGCAATCAAAGAACAGGAAATTGGCGTGCGACGGCGCAACGGTAAAGCCCAGAGCCGTCAGTTCTGCGGCCATTTTTTCACGCTGCGCGGTGACCAGCGCAATGCTGTCACGCACGTGCTGTTTATCCTGCAAAGCCGCAACGGCGGCAGTTTGTGCCGAGCGGTTAATGTTAAACGGCGTCCGGACACGGTCGAGCAGATTCACCAGTTCAGAATGGCTGGCTAAACCATAGCCAATGCGCAAACCGGCCAGCCCGTAAGCTTTGGAGAAGGTACGCAACACAATCCACGGACGCGGCTGCTCAGCCAGAACGCGCAGGCTGTCTGGATAATCCGCCTCGTTTTCGCAATATTCGAAATAAGCTTCGTCAATCACCAGAATGCAATCCTGCGGGGCGGCATCGATAATTCGGGCGAATCCTTCGCGACCCAGCATGCAGCCCACCGGGTTCGACGGATTGCTGAAAATCACCATTTTTGCAGGTGTGGAAAGCGCCCGCTCCCAGGCCTCAATATCGAACTGCTGCTGCGCGCTGACGCCCACCAGCGTGACCTCAGCCCCCATCATGCGCGGGAAAATTTCATGCAAACCAAAAGACGGGATCAGCGTGACGACGCGGTCGCCAGGGTTCAGAAAGGCCAGCGCCAGCATGTGTAAAATGTCTTCAGAACCGTTGCCGGCCACAATGTTTTCCGCGCTGACGCCCGTTTCTTCCGCCAGCACCGCACGCAATGCCGCACTAGATGCATCAGAATAAATCGCGCTGAAACGGGCATCAGCTTCAAGCGCCGCAATCACTTTCGGGCTGGCCCCCAGAGGGTTTTCATTACTCGCCAGTTTGGCGATACGGGCTGCGCCATATTTTTGCTGTACAGCGTCGGCTGAGAGCCCGGCGTTATACACGCCCAGCGCCCGTGATGCGGGCCTTGCCAGATTTTTCAGGCACTCTTTTGCTGCATCAAAAGCTGTCGGATCTGAAGCCATCTTTTACCTCGTGCTGTGAAGATTCTGTTCCCGAGTATGCCGGAAGTCCGCGCGGTTTTACGCCACTTTTTAACGCATTTTCAGATTATTTTAGAAACAAAACGGGCAGCGACCTGCGCCACTGCCCGCTGATTTTGTTCAGTTTAATTGCCGCTGTATTCATCACTTACCCTAACGGGCTTCATAGCATCGGCAGGTTCAGGTCATTGCGTTCCGCACAGGCTTTAGCCTGCTCATAACCGGCATCAGCATGACGCATCACGCCGGTTGCCGGGTCATTCCACAGAACGCGCGATAGGCGTGCATCGGCCTCTTTAGTGCCGTCCGCCACAATGACCATGCCCGCATGTTGCGAGAAGCCCATGCCGACGCCGCCGCCGTGGTGCAGGCTGACCCAGGTTGCGCCGCCCGCAGTGTTGAGTAACGCATTGAGCAGCGGCCAGTCGGAAACCGCGTCGGAGCCGTCTTTCATGGCTTCGGTTTCACGGTTTGGCGAGGCCACAGAACCGGTATCCAGATGGTCACGACCAATGACAACCGGCGCTTTCAGCTCACCGTTGCGCACCATTTCGTTGAAAGCCAGCCCGGCAATATGACGCTCGCCCAGACCGAGCCAGCAGATACGCGCCGGTAAACCCTGGAAGGCGATGCGCTCGCGTGCCATATCCAGCCAGTTGATCAGGTTGGCGTTATCCGGGAACAGCTCCTTGAGTTTGGCATCCGTTTTATAGATATCTTCCGGGTCACCGGAAAGCGCTACCCAGCGGAACGGGCCTTTGCCCTCGCAGAAAAGCGGACGGATATACGCAGGGACAAAGCCCGGAAAATCAAAGGCATTGGTCACGCCTTCGTCTTTCGCCACCTGACGGATATTGTTGCCATAATCCACGGTCGGAATGCCCATTGCGTGGAAATCCAGCATCGCCTGAACGTGTTTTGCCATCGAGGCTTTTGCGGCCTTCACCACAGATTGCGGATCCGATTTACGCGCTTCCTGCCATTTTTCCAGGCTCCAGCCTTCCGGCAGATAACCGTTCAGCGGGTCATGCGCCGAGGTCTGATCGGTGACGATATCCGGGCGCAAACCGCCTTCTTTCGCACGCGCAACCAGCTGCGGCATCAGTTCCGCGGCGTTGCCCAGCAGGCCGACGGAAATGGCTTTTTTCTCCGCGCAGGCTTTTTCAATCATCGTCAGCGCTTCATCAATGCTGTGCGCCTTGTAATCGACATAACGGGTGCGCAGACGGAAATCGATACGCGATTCCTGGCATTCAATCGCCAGCACGCACGCCCCGGCCAGAACGCCCGCCAGCGGTTGTGCGCCGCCCATACCGCCCAGACCGGCGGTTAAAATCCACTTGCCGCGCAGGTCGCTGTTGTAGTGCTGACGCCCCGCTTCGGCGAAGGTTTCGTAAGTGCCCTGAACAATGCCCTGCGCACCAATGTAAATCCACGAACCGGCGGTCATCTGGCCGTACATCATCAGCCCGGCTTTATCCAGCTCATGGAAATGCTCCCAGTTTGCCCAGTGTGGCACGATATTGGAGTTGGCAATCAGCACGCGCGGCGCATCGGTATGGGTACGGAATACGCCGACCGGTTTGCCGGATTGAACGAGCAGCGTTTCGTCTTCACGCAGCTGGCGCAGGCTTTCCAGAATGCTTTCAAACGCGGGCCAGTTACGCGCCGCTTTACCAATCCCGCCGTAAACCACCAGATCTTCCGGGCGCTCAGCGACATCCGGATCAAGGTTGTTTTGGATCATGCGGTACGCGGCTTCAATCAGCCAGTTCTGGCAGCTCAGTTCAGTCCCGTGCGGCGCACGAACAACGCGGGCTACAGCCGTTTTTTGTGGAGCGTTCATCGTCGGTTCCTTCTCTCAAATAGGGTGTTTTCAGGTTCAAAATTTCAGGCAAAGCTCGTGTTCAGGCGAAGCTTTCGATCAAACAAAGCTTGGCAGCAGCGCTTCAATCGCCGCGGGCCAGTGTTCACGGGAAGCCCACAGACGCATCATTTCGACGTCCGGTGCCATCAGGCGATCCTTTTCAAGAAACGCGACGTTTTCACGGATGGCCTTCATTTCGTTTTCCAGCGTCACAGAGCTTTGCAGCGGACGATGGAAATCAATCCCCTGTGCGGCCGCCATGGCTTCGATGCCCACGACGACGCTGGTGTTAAAGCACATGTCCCCCAGACGGCGTGCGGCGTAAGTCGCCATTGAAACGTGGTCTTCCTGATTCGCTGACGTTGGCAGGCTGTCGACACTGCCCGGATGTGCCAGCGATTTGTTTTCTGACGCCAGCGCGGCTGCCGTCACCTGGGCAATCATGAAACCGGAGTTCACACCGCCGTCGTTCACCAGGAACGGCGGCAGGCCGGAAAGACCGGTATCGAGCAGCAGCGCCATGCGGCGTTCTGAAATCGCACCGATTTCTGCCACCGCCAGCGCGATGATGTCCGCAGCAAACGCCACAGGTTCCGCGTGGAAGTTACCGCCGGAAATCACATCGCCATTTTCGGAGAAGACCAGCGGATTGTCGGAGGCGGCGTTGGCTTCGATGCGAAGAATACGCGCCGCGTGATGCAGGTTATCCAGACAAGCGCCCATCACCTGAGGCACGCAGCGGATGGAATACGGATCCTGTACACGCCCGCAATCGGCATGCGACGTGACAATGTCACTGCCTGCCAGAATAGTTGAAAGCGCCGCCGCAACGCCAATCTGGCCCTGCTGACCACGCGCTTCGTGAATGCGTGAATCGAGCGGTTTTACCGACCCTTTGATGGCTTCCAGCGACAACGCGCCTGCCACCAGCCCGGCAGAAAATACGCGCTCCGCTTCGAACAAACCGGAAAGTGCCAGAGACGTTGACACCTGGGTGCCGTTAAGCAGCGCCAGCCCTTCTTTCGGACCAAGTTCAAACGGCACCAGACCGGCGGTTGCCAGCCCGGCGATGGCCGACATTTTTTCACCTTTCGCCGTGACCTGACCTTCACCAATCAGCATCAGGGAAAGGTGCGCCAGGGGTGCCAGATCGCCGGAAGCGCCGACCGAACCCTTCTCCGGAATACACGGATACACGCCCGCATTAAATAAAGTAATCAGCGCATCAATCACTTCAATGCGGATCCCGGAATGGCCGCGCGACAGGCTCAGGACTTTGGTTGCCATGACCAGACGCACCACGTTATCCGCCAGATCCTTGCCGATACCGACGCTGTGCGACAGCACCAGATTACGTTGCAGTTCAGCCAGCCGTTCAGCAGGAATGCGCGTTTGCGCCAGTTTGCCAAAACCGGTGTTGATCCCGTAAACCACTTTGCCCGACTCAACGATGCGGGTGACCGTTTCCTGCGAAGCCAGTACGCCAGCGCGCGCCTCTTCAGCCAGTTCAAGACGGACGTTGCCTTGATAAATTTTGCGCAGCATCGGCAGGTCAACATGGCCCGGTTGCAGGCGGCAAAGGGTTAAAGCGGTGGATGAAGAAGCCATAATCTATTCCTGTATAGACAAGTGAAACGGGAAGTAAACCCGGCTAAGGCCTCAGCCCGCCGGGTGTTTATGCAATACCTGACACAACAACGTTAAACGCTTACCCGCAGGGAGAGATCAGTGATCCATCGTCTGCATTGTTTCGGTACGGATTTCTTCCGTCACCCGCGCTTTCAGCGCCATAAAATCCGGTGACGTTTTCAGGGTGTAATCACGCGGATGCGGGAAATCAACGGCTATTTCTGTCTTAATCCGCCCCGGCCGCGCACTGAAAATGGCCACTTTGTTCGCCATGAAAATCGCTTCGTCGATATCGTGCGTCACGAACAGCACGGTTTTACGCGAAGATTCCCAGATCGACAGTAGCAGTTCCTGCATCATTACGCGGGTCTGGTTGTCGAGCGCACCAAAAGGTTCGTCCATCAGCAAAATTTTCGGATCATTCGCCAGCGCTCGGGCAATCGCGGTGCGCTGCTGCATGCCGCCGGACAACTGACGGGGAAAATGCTGCTCAAATCCGCGCAGCCCGACCTTATTAATGAAATAGTCGCTGCGCTCTTTTTGCGCCGCTTTGCTGACACCGCGTTCCTGCAAACCAAAACGGATGTTTTGCTCCACCGTCAGCCACGGAAACAGGGTGTAGCTTTGAAACACCATGCCCCGGTCAGCGCCCGGCCCGTCAACCAGTTCGCCATCAAGCCAGACTTCCCCGCGCGTCGGCTGATCCAGCCCTGCCACAATGCGCAAAAGCGTGGATTTGCCGCAGCCCGATGGCCCGAGAATGGTGATGAAGTCATTTTCGTTAACCTGATAATCCACCGGCAACAGCGCCTGCGTTTTCTCGCCTTTCGGGCCGGTGAAAATACGTTCCACCTGCCGGACACTCAGTTTCGGATGGCTCATCACAGCGAACTCCAGACAAACAGGCGGCGGTTTGCCGCTTTAAATAACAGGTCAGAAAGCAAACCGATGCAACCAATCACGATAATGCCGAAGATCATTTGCCCGGTATTGAGCAGCGCCTGACTGTTAACAATCATATGGCCGATGCCACTCGATGAACCGATAAGCTCCGCCACGATGACGTATGTCCACGCCCAGCCCAGCACCAGCCGCAGCAGCTCGGCAATTTCAGGCGCGGCACCCGGAATAATCACCCGGCGAACCACGCTCTGATTCGTCGCACCCAGCGTGTACGCGGCTTCGACCAGATCACGTCGCGCAGCGCCGACCGTCACGGCCACCATCAGGGTTATCTGGAAGAAGGAGCCGATGAAAATTACCAGAATTTTCTGCATTTCACCGATACCCGCCCACAGGATCAGCAGCGGAACAAACGCTGACGCAGGCAGATAACGGCAAAACGACACAAACGGCTCAAAAAACGCTTCAATCAGTTTGTACGACCCCATCAGAATGCCCAGCGGCACGGCAATGGCGCAGGCCAGAACAAAACCGCCCAGCACGCGCATCACCGTCATGCCGATATCGGTAGTGAAATCGAAATCGGTAAACAGTAAAAAGCCTTCCTGCAACATGCTGGCCGGGCTGGCCAGGAACGTCGGTGACACGAATCCGGTAAACGTTACCAGCGACCACAGGGCGAAAAACAGGACAAAAAAACAGAACCCGAGGAAACCGCGTCGCCTTGCTGCGACCGGGCGCAAAGGCACCATCATCGGGTTATGCCAGATTTTTTTGCTTGCCGGCAACGGGGTCGGCTCGCGTAAATCTGACTGCGCGTTAACGGGATGTACGGCTGCCTGAGTGACAGAACTGTTCATGTCTTTGTCCTTCATGGCTATTTCACGTACTTCGCGTCATATAAGGTATTGATGTCCGGCGTTTTACGCAGGATTTTCATCTCGGTCAGCAGGCGCGCTGCTTCGTTGGTGAAGGTGACGATTTCACCGCTGAAGAATTTCTTATTGGCATCGCGACCCTGCCAGCGCAGATAACTGGATTCTTCCGCAAACTGTTTGCCGGTTTCTTTTACCGCAGCACCCATGATTTCGTTGGATTTTTCAGGGTCTTTCTTGATCATATCCAGCGCTTCAAAGTAGCTGTTTACCAGCGCCTGTGCGGCTTGCGGGTTTTTATCCAGCCATGCAGGCGTACAACCCAGCGTATCCATCACCATCGGATAATCGAGCGTCGTGGCAAGGATTTTGCCTTTGTCCGGGCTCTGGCGGATGGTGGAAAGGTAAGGCTCGTACGTTACCGCCGCATCGTTTTGCCCGGCGATAAACGCATGTGCGGCTGCGTCCGGCCCCAGCGTCGCGAGTTTGACGTCTTTCATCGTCATGCCGTTTTTATCGAGGATCCACGCCAGCAGGAAGTAAGAAGAGGTACCCGGCGCATCGACGCTGACGGTTTTCCCTTTCAGGTCGGTAATTTTGTTAATCCCGCTGCGCACGGCAATACCGTCCGCACCGTAGGATTTATCAAGCTGCACGATCTGTTTAATCGGCACGCCGCTGGCGTTCCAGGTTAAATAGGTTTCCACCGTGGTCGCCGCGCACTGCAATGAACCGGAAGCAATCGCCAGATGACGGGACTGCTGCGGCACCATTTTCAGCGTGACTTCAAGGCCGTTCTTTTTGAAGATCCCGGCTTTATCCGCCAGCGTCAGGGGGGCAAAACCTGTCCACCCTGAGATACCAATAGCTACCGGTGTATCTGCCGCCTGCGCCGCACTGACAGCCACGCTGCCCATCGCTACAGCCAGCCCTAACAAAGACAACGAACGTTTCAGTACAGCCCTGGAAATCATGTTGCTCATCTGCCACTCCTGCCAAAGTACCTGTCGGGGGAACGCCTGAAGCGGTGAAAAACCTCAGGCAAAATACGCTACTGTATATTCTTGTCTATACAAGTCAGTCGACTGTATTAAAGCAAGCTTTGTGCCAGTTCCGGCAGAGGCCATTTTACGTCGTTTTCTGTATCACACTGCCCGGTGGCCCGGCAGCGGATGAATCAATTCGGTGCGTCGCACGCTCTTTTTTAGCGCACGGTTAACGCGTGATTTTTGCCCAGAGCAGAAGGCCGTTGTCTGAAAGCGCCGTGATTTCCACGCTTTCACCACCGTGGTGCGCATCAGCAAGAGCGGCGTGGAAAAAACCTTCTCCGCCACCAAACTGGCGACCATCCGGCCATTGCCATGTTCCGCGGATGGCATACAGCACGCCACCATCGTTAAGAGAAACACTGGGACTTTTAGCGGTGGAAATCACCTGCGCAGAACACCGGTTGCGGCGGGTCATGATATTGAAATCTGTCGTTGTTCCGCCCGGTAAGCTCGCATTCAGCGCGATGTCCCCGCTGAATGCGAAAGGCGTACCCGCTTCACTGAGATGATGATTAATTTCCGGTTCGCAAAGCAGGTGAACGCCCCCGCCGCTCAGCAACGTGATAGAGCGGTCAACGCCGGGAAATGCGGAAAACGGGCCGTCCTGCGCAATAGTGGCAATACTGGCGCGCCAGTCGAAATCGGCTTCACCCGGTGGCCAGCTGAGGATTTCACGGGTTTCTCCGCCGCCGTTTCGCCACGGGCTGACCGGTAAGTTCTCGAAGGAGAAATGCTGCCAGCTCGTCATGCGACCTCCTCTGCCAGCTGATTAAGCAGGTGCAGGAAATCTTCCGCCGCTTCCTGTTGCTGTTCATGCTGCCCGCCGATAATGCGCGCGACGCCGCCAACGAACACATCACGGATTTGCCCGATATTTCCGGCAAACAGCCAGCGGTTAAGCAACTCGCTGTCTCTGGCAGATGAAAGATAAGGATCCTGCCCGTCAAGCACCAGCCAGTCGGCGCGATAGCCTGCGGATAACTGCCCGATTGCCGCACCGCACGCCTGTGCGCCCCCCAGTAAGGCCCGGGTATACAGCACATCGCCAACGGAATTTTGCGAGGTTGTGGTCAGACGGTTCCGGCGCTGGTCACGCAGGCGCTGCCCGTATTCAAACCAGCGAAGTTCTTCCACCACGTTGAGGGAAACGTGGCTGTCGGAGCCAATTCCCCAGCGGCCAGATTGCGCGAGGTAATCCACCCCGTGGAAAATTCCGTCACCAAGATTGGCTTCTGTCGTCGGGCAGAGTCCGGCAACTGCCCCGCTGTTCGCCATGTTCGCCAGTTCAAAGCGGTCGGCGTGAGTGGCGTGGATCAGGCACCAGCGGGCATCGATGTCGAGATTGTCATACAACCAGGCGATCGGACGCTGTCCGCTCCAGCCCAGACAATCGTTCACTTCTTTTTGCTGCTCGGCGATATGGATATGCACCGGCGACTGTTTATCGCCCGCCGACAGCACCTGCTGCATTTGTTCGAGCGAAACGGCGCGCAGCGAATGGAAGCACAACCCCTGATTTTGCAGTGGCTGGTTTTTCATCTGGCTGCGGATTATGTCCTGCTGTTGCAGATAACCATCGGCCTCCTGAATAAACCGTTTTTGCCCGGTCTGCGCGGGCTGAGCGCCGAAGCCGGCGTAGGTATAAAGCACTGGAAGCATGGTCAGACCGATACCGGTTTGTGCGGCCGCATGGCTCAGATGCGCGGCCATTTCACCGCGGCTGGCATAAGGATTTCCGTTGATATCGTTGTGGAGATAGTGGAATTCGGCGACTTGTGTATAGCCACCTTTAAGCATTTCGATGTACAACTGACGGGCGATAACGCCAACCTGTTCTGGCGTCAGGCGCTGTACCATGCGATACATCAGGTCACGCCAGGTCCAGAAGCTGTCCTGCGGATCACCGGCAACTTCTGCCAGCCCCGCCATTACCCGCTGAAAAGCGTGAGAGTGCAGGTTTGGCATACCCGGCACGACCGGGCCGGAAAGGCGGATACAGCCTTGCGGATCACCACCGGGCGTCACGGCGCTCAGTGTTCCGGCGGCATCAACGTCCAGACGCACATTGTGCGACCAGCCGTGGGCAAGTAAGGCGCGTGAAGCAAAATAAGCAGGCATAACAGCGTTCCTGATCAGCAATGAGAAACATAAACGCAATTTTATAGAAACAATTGCAAAACTTTTAAGCGACTTGTCTATACATATACATATGCCTGATTGCGCTGTAAACTTGCAACAATCCTTTTTTTATAAATTTAGTTTTCCGTCACGCCTTTCCGTTTCTTTTCCTTAAGGGAAACTGGCGGACATTCCGGGAAACTTTCCAGATACCTGTGTATTTTTTGAGAGGTCAGAGACATGTCGGAGCCCACACCACTTTCTTCGCAAAGTGCAGCGCAACAGGGAGTGTCTCAGCAGACATTGTCCGAACTGGCTGCGGCCATGAGCGACACGCCCGCGCCGATTTATCAGCGCGTGAAACAGGCGATCATCGGGCAGATCCGTGCCGGTGTCTGGAAACCGCATCAGCGCGTGCCTTCTGAAAGTGAACTGGTCAATGAACTGGGCGTCAGCCGCATGACCATCAACCGTGCGCTGCGCGAACTGACCAGCGAAGGTTTTCTGATTCGCATGCAGGGCGTCGGGACGTTCGTTGCCGAAGCCAAGGCCTACACGCCAATGCTCGAAGTGCATAACATCGCCGATGAAATTGCCCAGCGCGGGCACCGCCACGACAGCAAAATTCTGGTGTGCGAAGCCCGTCTGGCCGACGCAGAACAGGCGCTTCAGTTGGGTATTGCACCGGGCGCCATGCTGTTTTATTCGCAGATTGTGCACTATGAAAACAATGTGCCTGTGCAGATTGAAGACCGTTTTGTAAACCCGGAAACCGCGCCGGATTACCTTCAGCAGGTGCTCAATAAGCAAACGCCTTACACCTATCTGATGGAAATCGCACCGCTGACTGCCGGTGAACACCGCGTTGAAGCCATCGGTGCCAGCGATGAACAGCGCGAACTTTTGCAACTCAGCGAGCATGAGCCGTGCCTCTTAATTCATCGCCGTACCTGGAGCGGCAGCCGCGTGGTGACTTCTGCGCGCCTGATTTATCCGGGCTCCCGCTACCAGCTGTTCGGACGTTTCACCAGCCACGGCTGATGCCCTTTCATGCTGCCATACCCTAATCGCGGCCGTTCCGGGCCGCTATACTTTCGTTTAAATTTTGGAAGACGTCTCGTAATAAGAAAAAACTATCGCTGGCCGCCTTGCCGGTTCTGCGGTTATGCGTTAGGTTGACTTTAGTTGTCTATACAAGATGAATTCAGCCTGGAGCCTGTCATGCCGGTAGCACCTTCCCACCGTTTGTCTTCCGAACCGCCCACTCACTGTGACAGCGTATGGCGCGGTGCCACGCTCGTTACCATGAAAGACGGGCATTACAACCTGATCGAAAACGGCGCGATTGCCGTCACCGGCGGCAAGATTGTCTGGACAGGCAGTGCCGCGGATTGCCCGGCCTTTTCTGATGCAAAACAGCACGAGTTTGACGGCGGCATCATCACGCCGGGTTTTGTCGACTGCCATACGCATCTGGTGTTCGGGGGCGATCGCAGCGCTGAATTTGAACAGCGTTTGAACGGTGTAAGTTATGCAGAAATCGCGGCAGCAGGCGGCGGAATTATCTCGACCGTCAACGCCACGCGTGACGCCACAGAAGATGAACTGCTGGCGCAGGCGTTATTTCGCCTCAAACCGCTGCTGGCTGAAGGCGTTACCTGCGTTGAGATTAAATCCGGCTATGGCCTGAGCGTGGAAAGCGAGCTGAAAATGCTGCGCGTGATCCGCAGGCTGGGCGTGATATTGCCGGTTGAGGTGAAATCCACCTGCCTTGCCGCGCACGCCCTGCCGCCTGAATTTAAGGGCCGCGCCGATGACTATATAGACCTGATTTGCGACACGTTACTGCCGGTGGTCGCCAGCGAAAACCTGGCCGATGCGGTGGATGCGTTCTGTGAGCATCTGGCGTTCTCGCCGGATCAGGTTGAACGGGTATTTAAGGCTGCTGCGGCACTGGGTTTACCGGTCAAACTGCACGCGGAGCAACTTTCTTCGCTGCACGGCAGCGCGCTGGCAGCCCGGCATCACGCACTCTCCGCCGATCATCTTGAATACGCAACGGAAGACGACGCCAAAGCCATGGCCGCCAGCGGAACGGTCGCCGTGTTACTGCCGGGTGCCTATTATTTGCTGCGCGAAACGCAGTGCCCGCCGGTAGCGCATTTCCGCCAGCATAACGTGCCGATGGCGCTGGCAAGCGACGCTAATCCGGGAACCTCTCCGGCGCTTTCGCTGCGTCTGATGCTCAATATGGGTTGCACGCTGTTTCGTCTCACACCGGAAGAGGCGCTGGCCGGGATCACCTGTCACGGCGCGAGGGCACTGGGATTACAGGAAACGCACGGCACGCTGGAAACGGGCAAAGTCGCTGATTTCATCCACTGGCCGCTGTCGCGACCGGCAGAACTGGTTTACTGGCTGGGCGGGCAGTTGCCCTGCACTATCGTTTATCGCGGAGAAATCCGGGGAGAATTTCGTTCATGAGCCTTTCAGCAGCTAACCGCATCACCGATCCTTACCATTTCATTCCCGGCACAGCACCAATACTGATCAGCATTCCCCACGCAGGCACACACCTGACGCCGGAAGTCGCCAGCGGGCTGAGTGATGCGGCCCTTCCGCTTTCGGATACCGACTGGCATATTCCGAAACTGTATGACTTTGCCCGCGCGCTGGGTGCCAGCATTCTGGTCGGCCAGTATTCGCGTTTCGTGATTGACCTGAACCGCCCGTCCGACGATAAACCGCTCTACACCACGGCTACCACCGGTTTGTATCCGGACACATTGTTTGACGGGCGCGCCACCTTTAAACCGGGTATGACGCCGACTGGCGCTCAGCGTCAGCAATATCTTGATGAAATCTGGCAGCCGTATCACCAGAAAATTCAGTCAGAACTGGCGCGGATGAAACAGGAATTCGGCTATGCGCTGCTGTTTGACGCCCATTCCATTGCCTCCGTGATCCCGCGTCTTTTCGACGGCCAGTTGCCAGATCTGAATCTCGGCACCAACAGCGGTGAAAGTTGTGCACCCGCGCTGAGTGAAATCCTCGAAAAAACCTGCCAGCAGCAGACGCGTTTCACCCATGTTCTGAACGGCCGCTTTAAAGGCGGGTACATTACGCGGGCTTACGGCCAGCCGGAAAACAATGTGCATGCCGTTCAGCTGGAACTGGCACAGGTGAATTATATGGAGGAAATTGAGCCGTTCAGCTATTCAGAGGACAAAGCCTCTGAGCTCCAGGCTTTGTTGAAGCCATTGCTGGCGGGGATGGTGTCGTGGGGATCGGAGAGGTATAAACAGGGCGCTGTTTAATCACGCTTTTTATCGCTGACGCTTGGTTTGATTGGATTGTATCAGGTGTAAGTTTCGGTTTCTCAATGGCAGTTATCACTCAGCGCCGGGTGCCGAAACCGACCAAAAGGGGAAAGTGCTTTTCCCCTTTTGGATTTCCCCACGCTTTATCAACACGCGCTCCGCTCGCAGTTTAAGAGCCCGGAATTCTCAAGGGGCGCGGCGACAGGCGCTCCTTGAGGCCCGTTTGGGCGGCAAGCCAAGGTTTTGAACTTGACCTCAGGCCAGCTCGGGCGATTAGCGCCCGATGCCCGCTCCGGCATTACTTAAAGTCCGCGTACGGCACCAACGGCTCCGGCGGCATATCCAAATCCCCCTGCCATCCGCTTAATGAATATCTCGCGTAGAGCAGATAGTGACTCGGCGTGTAATCTTTAGCCTGCTGGATGTCGATCCCGGCACCCACCGTCCAGTGGGAACTGACACGGCGTTCGACCAGCGCCTGAACCGTGTAACCAAACCCGGAACCGCTGCTGCCGGTTTCGACAGCGCCTTTGTCCGGCAGAGAATCAGGTACGAGATTCTGGATCGGATACCGCTTTTCATCGCTGGTGGATGAACGTGACCACGAAACCGAACCGCCCAGCTGCCATGACCAGTTTTCGGTGCGCTGGCGATAATTCACCGGTACCGATAAAGAGAAATACTGCTGCGGACTGTAGTAACCACCTTGCCCCAGCGTGTAGCCGCTGAGATCTTTCTGGTAATGCCACAGCATGGAGCTGAGGCCGACGGTCGCGCGGCGGTTATCTTCGTTGATAACTTTGTAGTAATAGCCCCCCATCAGGCGTTCGCGGGTGTTCTCTTCGACGTTTTCACCCGTCAGCTGATGTGCGCTGACATCTGCCCAGACGCCGTTTGCCAGCCCCTGATCGTAGCTCAGGCCCAGGCTGGCACCGGTCGCGCGTACGCCGCCCCAGGTGGTGCCGGTTCCCGGATCTTTTGCACCGGCAAAGGAAAGCAGTGAGCTTGAAACCGGACGGCGTGAAACGGTGGTCGTCCAGCCGATATCACCCCAGTCTCCGCTGTAGGCCAGCCCGCCGACCCAGTCAACGACCGGGAAGCCCAGGGGCGTAGTGCCCAGATCCCCTTTCCATTTGTCGTTTTCCCAGCCCGCACCAAGGCTGACGCCGTTGGCCGTCTGGCTGCGGTAGCTCCGGCAATTCTGATCACTACAGCTCCCGAAACTGGCTTCGTAGTTGCCGTTTTCGTTGTCGAACGTTCCCGCGTCCATACGCACCCAGTCGGCACGCAGGAATCCACGCCCCTGATAAACCGGCATATCCGCCTGGAACATGGTGGTATTAGCGGTGAGGTCGGATTTCCCCGGCGTCCCGCTGGAGGTCCAGGAATCGGTGTCCACCGTGAAGTTCACATCCTGCTGGCGGTAGAGGTCATGCGCGTCCGAGCGGATACCACGTTTCAACCAGTCATCGCTGGCGTTGTTGCGGGTCAGACGGGTGTAACTGTCGTTGTCCTGTGGCTGTTTGTCGGTGATCCCGCTGGCAATCATCGCCTGTTCGTAATCCTGACGCGCCAGTTGCGGCTGACCGAGCTGTTGCTCTACGTTTGCCGCATTGCGGTAAATCAGCGCTTTATCCTGCCCGGCAGGTTGAGTTCGTGCTGCGGTTTTCAGCGGTTGTAACAGTGCGGCGGCGCGTGAGGTTTCGCCCACGTCCAGCCACGCCATCGCGACACGCCGCTGCTGATTCAGGCTCATGCCTTTCAGATCGGCGGCTTGCAGCCGTTGTTTCGCCTGCGATTTGTTACCCGCCGCTAACGCGGTATCAATGCCGGTGAGGGTTTTATCGAGCTGAATGCGCTGCGCCATTTCGCGCATGTTGTCGTTCCACTTCGTTTCCGGCAGCGTATGCAGATGGCGAAGCGCCGCGTCGTCGCGGTCAGAACCGGAAAGATAAAGTGAATATGCGTAAACCTGTTCCGCATCCGCCGGGCGTTTTGCCGCAAGATGTGCGAAAGCGGCGTCTGCCTGTGCCGGTTCTCCGGCTTCACGCAGCGCATTGGCGTAGTGGTAGGTCGTCCAGACGTCATCCGGATTGAGTTTCAGGGCTTCGGCATAACGGTTCGCCGCCTGATTCCACTGGCGGTGAGCAACGTACTTTTCGGCCTGTGAGGTGACAATGTCACTTTGTAATCCACGTTGTTTATCAATCAGTTTGGCCTGAGATGCAGCCGGTAACGAATTGAGGTAATCGAGCGCTTTTTGCGGTGACTGACGCTGATAAATATTCACCAGCCCGCGCTGGGCGCTGCTGTTATCACGTTCCAGCCGCAGCGCATGCAAATAAGCCTGCGCGGCCTGCGGGTCATTTTTGCGCGCCACGGCGACATCACCGAGGCCAATCAGCGCCCACGGATCGCGTGAGTCGATGCGCTGCGCCTGTTTGTACGCCGCTTCGGCCTGATCAAGCCGGTTGGCTTTAAGCGCGTTGTCGCCCTGACTGATTTTCAGCCAGTAACTGTTGGTCTGGATCAGACTGGTCCATTTACCGGAATTATAACCGTCAGTTTCGGCGGCTTTGGCCCGCTCGAAAAGATTCAGCGCCTGCTGGCGGTTACCGGCGCGGGAATACGCCAGCCCCATTGCGCCCAGCACTTCGGCATCATTCGGTTTGGCCTGCAACGCCTGCTTAAGCGGAGCGATCGCGCCGGTTGAACCGCCGTTGCTGACCTGCGCCAGCCCGCGAACGCGCGCCTGATAATGAGGATCGGCCAGCAAACCCTGCTGACGCTGAAGTTCCTGCTGTGCCGCAATCACCTGCGGGCCGGTATCAAACGTGGCAATAAACTGTTGCAGCGCGTCAACGCTGGCATTGCTTACCGGCTGATCTTTGATTTTCGCCAGCCACAAATCAGCGGCGGGTGAACGCCCTTCATTGGTGGCGGCAATCTGTTTCACCAGAACCACGGCTTTGGCGTTATCGCCTTGTTCAAAGGCCATCTGCGCCAGCTGTAAACGCAACTGCACATCGCCTGGATACTGGTTATTTAGCGCCAGTAACTGCGCCTGTGCACGCGCTTTTTGCCCAGGAAGGCGGGCAACCAGTTGCCAGTATTCCACGGCCAGATCTAAGGTTGGCGGCTGGCCATCAAAGAGCTGATCGTACTGCGCTTTCGCTTCATCCAGACGCCCTGCCGTGGCCAGCAAACGCGTCTGCTGGAGTTTTTGCTGCATCTCCGGCGAGGCGATCTTCAGGCTCAGCTGCGCCTGACGGTATTCGTCAGAACCCGGCGCCACCTCTTTAATTCTTTCCAGCTGTTGCTGCGCTTTAACCTGGTCGCCTTCCCGCAGGGAAAGGCGAAGACGTGCGGACAACACTTTTGGATTTTTTGGATCCATTAATTCCAGACGAAACAGCGACTGACGCACCAGATCGTCCTGATGGCTGGCCTCCCCGACGCGGACCTGTTCCAGCAACCACTGCTCGGGGGAAACCACCGGCGCCGAAATTGACGGCGCGGCGAGCAGAGCAAGCCCGAGCGTCAGGGCCAGCCGGTTGAAGATAAACGGTATTCTACGACGCGTGTTCACAAGCCTATTCCTGGTCATCATCAGACAGACGACGACGCGCCAGAGAACGCAGGCCGGTCCACAGTAAGATTGCAGCAAGAATCACCACAATAACCGCCATCAGTGCCAGCAAGGCCGGATGGTTTGCCAGCGCATTCCACACGCGTTCCCACCACGGCAGATGGCCGACATAGTAGGTATCGCCGACTTTCAGGCTGCTCACGCCGGAATCGCGCACCACGGTCACAGAACCAAAGACCTGCGCCCGTTGTTTCGCATCCTGCATTGAGGTGTTCAGCATCTCAAAGCCTTTCTGACCGTTGGCCATCAGCGCCACAACGCTGCGCTGGTCAAAGTAAGGGGACTGCAAACCGACGATGGCCGCAATCGGCCCCTGCGCACTGATCTGCGTACTGGTATCGACGCGCGCATCGCTGGCCGGTGCGGTGTTGTCCGGTAACGCAGCCTGACGGATTGGTGTATTGACCGCATCGCGCGCCGCATCCAGCAGCAGGTTGGCTTTTTTGTCATCACGCAGGGTGTCGTCGCGCATGCCCGCTGGCAGGTTGCCGATAACCAGTAAATCTGCATCGGTGGTTTTCGCTTTTGCCGCGTCTTCCGTGAGGCTAACGCCGAGTGACGGATAACCGGTCAGTGCGCCGATATTACCCATCGCATCCAGTAATGTGGTGAGCTGAACCGGCTGCGGCTGTGGCTGAACCAGTACCAGCGTCTGTGACAAATCGGCCATGCGGCTGAACGGGAAACCGGCGTTGGCAAATGCGCGCAGATCCGGCATCGCCATAAAGTGACGGTAACCGGAGAAGTCGATGGTGGAACTGTCGTCGATCACGACGTGGTTTGGCACGGTGGTGTAGGTTTCGCAGCGCCCTTCCATTCCGCTCGCCAGCAGCGAGGTGTAATCGAAGTCAAAGCGCATCTGGTTTACCGCGCCGAGTTTAAGCGCCGGAATGTTCAGATCTTTGCTGCCGTCCAGCAGCCCCTGTAACAGGGACAAATGCAGAAGCTGCGATTCTTCGTCATGACCGGCTTTCAGGGTTAAATCCTGCACAAACTGGTTATTCAGGCTGATGCTCAGACGGGAGGTATTTTTCAGCTGCGGCGAGGTGTAGCGATATTTCAGGCGCATATCGATACCGGTGCTGTTAATCAGGAACAGGTCTGGCGGCAGATTGATGTTCATGGTGATCGGGTTCGGCTGGAGGCCGTCCGACTGCAACTGTTCCGCGTACTGTTTAAGTTCGCCGAAGTTCATCGGACGGTCTGTCCGCACCCAGTTTGGCGCGTCGTAAGGCTGGCGAGGCTGGATATGATCAACGTTATCCACGCTTACGGTTTCGCCACGGAACAGGATATTGCCCTGCGAAATGCCTTTTACGGCAGTCAGCAGATCGTTGTCATCGCGCCCCAGAATCAGCAGCATTTTGACGTAAGGATTGTCCGCGCGGCTGACCATCTGCACGACCGGCCCTTTCACCGGCGGCATGTCTTTCAGGAAATCAGGACGTTTGTCGTTGGTGGCAAACACTACGGCGTGGTTGTCCGGCAGCTGGTTGTACAGCGTCGGGAAAGACTGCCCGCGCCACTGCGCTTTAGCACCAAACCACGACGCCAGAATGGCAGCCGCCTGTTGCTGGCTGGCGTCCGGAGACGCGGCAAATACCATCGGTAAATCCAGCGGACGGCTGTCGCGCGCATCAAAGAACGGCACCGGGAAATGCGCCAGATCGTTGCTGAGCGGCAGTTTCTGGTATTGCAGACTGAGCGAACTGCCCTTGCCGATTTCCAGCCACAGCGTCGTGTTGGCCGGATTTTCACAGACGTTCTGATAATGGCCGATAAACTCCAGCCGGATGCGGTTGAAGTCGGTGATGTAGCGCGGATCAATGACCATCTGTAAGTGATTTTTCTTGCCGAGCTGGTCTTTATCAATCACTTCAACGCCCATCAGCTGGTCGTTGAGATATACCTTGAGGTGCGACTGCACCGGAATTAATGACGGCGACGGCGTGAATTCAAGATTCAGGGTGGACTGCGTCACGACTTCGTCACTGCGCACACCAAATTCGATTTGCCCGTTGGGCTGAATACCGCGCAGGGTAATCGCGCCCGGCGTCGGAGCGACATCCGCAAACGGCAGCGTCACGTTGCGTACCGGCGCACCCGGAATAATCATCGGATTGACCGCCGGCGCAACCACCGGCAATAGCACCTGCGGCGCAGGCGTATTTTGTGCGACGTCAGGTGCCGGAGCATTGCCCGCGCGCGGCGGTGCCTGCTCGCTGAACGCCGGAGCCGCTGAACCCAAAGCCAATGTCATCAATGCGGATGCCATTAAAGTCGTCAAAGGAAGTCTTTTCATTGTTTAGTCATCATCAGGTTGGATTCATCAGGCTGAGCAGACAGCGGCGGATTGCGTGGGGCAAAGGACAGCAACCAGCAGCCAAACGCCTGGGTGCCGGAGGCCAGAGGGCGATATTTTTTCGGGGCAATGTCCAGCATCCGCAGATAACCGCGAATACCCAGCCCCATCACTTCGCGCAGGCTTTCCATAGGTTTGTCTTCCGGGAAATTGTCTTCACGTAATACCCAGCTGTCAGCGCGGGCAAAGGTACATTGAATGAAATCGATATGCTGTTGTGTGGTTAAAGGCTGAAGCTGCATGCCGATGCTTTTGCCAAATACCCGGCTGATTTGCATCGGGAATGTATACTCCTGCTGACCACGATGAAGCAGTAACGTGACGTTGTCACCCGACTGGAACTGGCTGGCACTCTCGGTTTCCAGCCCGACACCATTATCGGAGTAGTCCTGCACGGTACAGACATAAATATGCCCGTCCGGGCGCATTAATGACGCAGGCATTTTGGCTTCCACGCGGTGAGCCTGACGCACCTGTTTGGATTCGAATGCCACCGCGATCGCCCCGCCCAGAATAATCATGTTGTAAATCACCCACGCCATACTCACCAGCACGGTAAGAATTTCGTCGGTGCGGCCATACATCACGCGGTAAATCCCAAACAACAGACCGGCCAGATTAAGCAGCATCAGCACCTGATACGGGCGGCTGATTTTCCAGTCGACATACGCATGTTTGTTCAGGCCGCCTTTTGCCGTGACGTTAAAAGTCCCGGCGTGCGGATTAAACAGCGCGATGGTCGTCGGCCTGGCGATATACCACGCCAGCACGGTTTCGTAGATTTCATTCCAGAAGGAGTGGCGGTATTTCCCCTGCACCCGCGAGTTGGTCAGGCTGGCGTGGATCATGTGCGGCAGCACGTACAGCGCGATGGCCAGTGCAGGCGCGTAAATCACGTAAGCGTGCAGCAGCAGGAACGCCAGCGGCGCAGTCAGGAAGATCAGCCGCGGAATACCGGCCAGAAAGTGCATCATGGCGTTGGCATAACACAGCCGCTGCGCCAGTTTCAGCCCTTTGCCAAACAGCGGGTTATCTAGGCGGAAAATCTGCACCATCCCGCGCGCCCAGCGGATACGCTGGCTGACGTGCGCTGACAGGCTTTCTGTCGCCAGACCGGCGGCCTGCGGAATACGGATATATGCCGAGCTGTAGCCGTGGCGGTGCATCCGCAGCGAGGTGTGCGCATCTTCAGTGACGGTTTCCACCGCGATGCCGCCGATTTCATCGAGCACGTCACGGCGTAACACCGCGCATGAACCACAGAAGAAACTGGCATCCCACAGGTCGTTACCGTCCTGCACCAGCCCGTAGAACAGCTCGCCTTCATTTGGCGTGCGGCGCATGCGGCCAAGGTTGCGTTCGAAAGGATCCGGCGAGAAGAAGTGATGCGGCGTCTGCAACATGCTGAGTTTTTTATCTTTAAAGAACCAGCCGACGGTCAGTTGCAGGAAAGATCGCGTCGGCACGTGGTCACAGTCAAAAATCGCCACCAGCTGGCTTTTGGCATATTTCAGCGCGTGGTTGATGTTCCCCGCTTTCGCGTGTTCGTGCGTTTCGCGGGCAATATACTGAACCCCGATTTCATGCGCAAAATCGGCGAACTCCTTGCGGTTGCCGTCATCGAGCAGATAAATCGTGAGTTTGTCGCGCGGCCAGTCCAGCCCGAGCGCGGCATACAGCGTCGGTTTCACCACGCTCAGGTCTTCGTTATAAGTAGGGATCATCAGATCCACCGTCGGCCACGTCGATACATCCGCAGGCATCGGCACCGGTTTACGGTTTAGCGGCCAGATGGTCTGGATATAACCAAGCACCAGCACCGTCCAGGAATAGGTTTCCGCACCCAGCAGCAGCAAGCCACAAATCAGGCTAAGCGGATCATCCCAGTTTAACGTCGAGGTGTAACGCCACCATAAATAGCGGCAGGAAATGGTCAGCGAGAGAACTATCAGCATCAGCGCGGGGAATCGCCCCGGGATCCGCCGGATAATCATCGCAATGCTCCACAACAGCACCACGAAAACAAACTGCGCGATATAGCCGAAAGGCTGCGAAATACAGAACATCGCCAGCGTAATCGCGATCAGACTGGTCAGGATTATCAGTACGCGTTTGCCGAGGCGGTTCATTTTACCAATTCGGCGTGTGACGCGAATTTCCAGCGGGTTCTGTTTCACCTGTTTTGGCAGCGATTCCAGCCACAGGATGACTTTCTCGCGTATACGTTGCGGCCATCGGGTGTAAACGATGCGTTCGCGCAGGCCGTCTGATGGAATAATTACCAGCAACCACAGGCTCTGAACCAGATAACGCAAAGGATCGGCCAGACGAGGTTTTGACGGTGAAAATTGCGGATACCAGCGGGTGCGCCGGGCTTGTACATTTTGCCAGGAAGGTGATTCAAAACGCAGAAACAGCCAGCATACAGCGATACAAAAGACCATCGTTCCCGAGGCCAGCCGTGAAGCACGACTGGCGCGATACCGCCGGTAGCGGTCTTGTAATTCAGACACCACCGGTGGCACGAGGAAGAGGTTCAGCAGGCGGTTCATTTTATCGGACTCCGCGCAAATTCAGCAGGAACCAGTTCGCCAGCGTATTAATTTCGCGGCTGATTTTACTGTTTCCTTTCCACTCGCCGACCGGCTGTTTGGCCGCCAGAGATTCGGCCATCGCTTCGTCGCGGTGTAAAATAACCGGGATCATGGTCGGCAAGGTTTCCTGCCACAACAGCAAAATGTCTTGCTGCAACAGGCTGGACGGCACGAACTGATTCACCAGATACCGGCCATTCGCCGGTAAAGCGCGCTGATGGAGTCGTATATGAGATTGCGAGTCGGCGTGGAGTAAAACGAGCGTGCTGTCGGCGATGGCCTGTGCCGGCAGCGGATCGGCGGCGGGAGAATCAATCAGGATCCAGTCATAAACGCCGCTGTTTTTGAGCTGCGTGATGGCTTTATTCCAGTCAAATGCAGGCGACACCTCGCTTTGTGCGCGGGCACTTTCAGGACCGACATTACCGTAAGGTAAAAAGTCCAGATGAGAATGATAACGCATGGCGGATTTTTGCCAGGGTTCGCCGGCATTAAAGGCTGAACGCCAGCCGCGCGTCTGTGTGAAAGGCATTCCGAAATGCAGACGCAACAAATTTTCCGGTGAAAAGTCGATCACCAGAACCCTTTCATTGAGTTGCGCGAGCCCCCAGGCCAGCGCTGCGGTGACTGACGTCGTCCCCGTGCCGCCACGAAATCCCTGTAACGCAATGACAGACATATTAGTTTTTCTCCGCGCCGTGTTTATCGTATTGCGCCAGCTCAGCCAGTAACGGCCAGCGTGACATTAGTTGCGGAATTTTTTCTTTACGGGCGACATCCACGTAATTTAATTCAGTTAAAGAAAAAAGGTGACTCAGCGCAAAAAAATCATCATCTTTTGACGGCTCGGATTCTTCCGAGCCTACAATATTGGGCCCCACCGTTCTTCCTCCCTGCTTCAATGAAAATGCTAGCGGTCTGGCACGGAAAAATTACCGCTCACATAGCGGCATTTTAGTATCAAACATAATTGTGAAGTATTATGATTATTTAATGTAGCAATGATAGAATTTATTATACTCACATTTATCAGTGTGTCCCAAGCAGACTTTTTATCTAAAACGAATACAAGCAGATTAACTATATGGCACTCTCCTTTTCATTGGGCATGAAGCAATACTGGAATGGATTAGCCCAAATGCAGGCCCGGGGGCTTTACTGGGTCAACGCTGACAAGCAGGAAGCCGCGTATCACCTGTGCGGACAGGCTCTTGAGGCTCAGCAGGGCGAAACACCTGTCACTGTATTTTTCCCACAGCACAATTTAATTTGCACTGAAGAAGAAAATAGACTAGACGACGACCACATTCTTCTCTCTCATTTGAAGAAACACCCCAGGCAAACGTTTTATTACCAGTTAGCTGACGGCAAGAAAGCGTTTCTTGGATTGCCAGGTGATATTAATCGTTTGCCTCGTCATCCTGCGTTATTAATGATCTTATTACTTCCTGTTACCTCCTGGCAGATGCTTAATGATAAACAATTTGCCCATTGGGTGAGTGAAATGCGTACCAGCGCGAATAGTAAAGAGGCAACAATCCTTATTATCTGCTACGGCGCGGGTATTAATGCGGTTAAAACTCAGCTGCATTTATATCATCGCAATATATATGGTCTTGCTGATTTAAAAACCGATACCCTCCCGAATCAGTGGGGCATTTCCTGGTGGCACGACGGATTAGGGGCGGAAGCCAACACGCTCTATCCGCTGACACCACGCCAGACCGGCTGGGAACTTCAGAAAAACGTACCCGCCTCAGTGGCCGAACAGGCCGGTGACGATCAGTGGATGTTGCTGGCGGAGCGGTCGGTGCTGGAAGGCGCACCGGCGCTGTCCGAGCGTTGGTTCCTGTTTGACAGCAATGAAGAGCTGGCAGAAAGAGCCCTGCACGCCCGCTCGGCGACAGTTATTTTTGCCCTGAGCGGCAATGACGCCGTGGAAGTGATGGCACGCCAGATCCACCGTCTGCGTATGCAGCGTGGTACGGGTTTGAAAATTGTGGTGCGTGAAATGAATTCTTCCCTGCGCTATGTTGACCAGCGTTTATTGCAGGCCTGTGGCGCAAACCTGGTAGTTCCGCACGCCGCGCGGCTTTCTAATTTCCTGACGCTGCTCGACGATCTGCAAAACCTCACGTTTACCCGCCACGTGCAGGATGATATTGAAACCCTGCTCGACAGCCGGCTGCCGACGCACCATAAAGGCTATCTGCCGCTGCCGGTTTTTTGCAGCGTCATGAACGATATCTGGAACCATGCTTCACTGGCCACCGAATCACGCGGTTTACTGATTTCGCTGCGCCCTGCCGCCGGGATCAGCCCGCAGCAGGCGATGTCGCTGTGTTCCCTGCGCCGCGACGGCGATATTCTTACCGTGACCGAACGGCATCTTTATTTGTTCCTGTCGAACTGTCAGGTTAGCGATGTCGGGAACGTTCTGGCCTTTCTGTTTAATCTGCCGGTGAAAGACGTTTTCACCAGCCAGACATTCTGGAGTCAGGAGCTGGATATTCAGACCGAAGTCCGCCGTCTTGCGGCTAAACCGCCGATGGCAAAAGCCGTGACCGGCCCTGAAACGTATGTGCCACAAAAAGCAGAACCGCTGAAGCGCGCGCAGATCCACGCCCCTGTGCCGGTGACGCTCGTGTTAAACGACACGCCTGTTCAGCAGCAGCCGGAGTAAGCGAAATGGATATCCAGGACATCATTGAGATTTTTATTCTGGCCGCGGTGATATTTATTCCGCTGGGATATGCTTTGCGCAGCCGCCTTCCCGGCTGGAAAAACCGTCTGGCGACACGTTTTCTTTCACCCCGTTATTTAACTCCGATGACAGCCAGCATGATCAGTAAGAACCGCAAACGTTCCGACGCGCTGACTGATGTTTCTCCGGTTACAGGGAAATCCAAGACTCCACTATGAACGAACCGAATTCTTCTTCACCGCGTTTGCGGATCTGGCAATCCTGGCGCGGACTTGGCGCCTGGAACTACTATTTCTTACTTAAATTCGTTCTGCTTTCACAGGGTTATCTGAATTTCGACGCGCTGAGCAATCTGGTGTTTGCCGCCGTATTATTATTCCCGTTGCCTTCGCTGCGTCTGCATCGCTGGCGTCAGTGGATGGCCCTGCCGTTTGGTCTGGCGCTGTTGTACCACGACACCTGGCTGCCGGGCTGGCGCTCAATTATGAACCAGGGCGCGGACGTCGCCGGTTTCAGCGTGAGCTATCTGCTTGAACTGGCAGACCGCTTTATAAACTGGCAGTGGATTGCCGTCGGCTTTGCGCTGCTGGTAGGTTATCTGTTTATTTCTCAGTGGGTGCGCCTGACCACGTTCACGGTTATCGCACTGCTGTGGGTGAATCTGAGCGGGATGATTACGCCGTTTTTCGCGCATTCTCCGGCGGCCGCGGTGGCACAAAACACCCCTGCCGTGACCGCTGCCACTTCGGCGCAGCCTGCCGGTGACAACACCGTTAACGGCCCGCCGACCAATGCCAATCTGAGTGCTTATCTCGAGCAGTTCTACCAGAACGAAAGCCGCAAGGCGACGAAGTTCCCGGATGCGCTGCCTGCGGATGCCCAGCCTTTCGACCTTCTGGTCATCAACATCTGTTCGCTGGCCTGGTCGGATCTGGACGCCGTGAATCTCTCCAGCTCTCCGCTGTGGTCACGTTTCGATTTCGTGTTCAGCAATTTCAACTCAGCGACTGCCTACAGCGGCCCGGCGTCGATTCGCCTGCTGCGCGCCAGCTGCGGCCAGACATCGCACCACAATCTTTACCAGCCTGCCGGTCAGCAATGTTATCTTTTTGACGATCTGGCACGTCTGGGCTTCACCAATCAGCTGGCGATGGACCACACGGGCGTGTTTGGTAATTACATCGGCAATCTGCGTGACGATGCTGATATGAAAGCTCCGCTGATGTCACAGGCCGGTCTGGGTTATGAACTCACGTCATTCGACGGCTCACCGATTTTCAACGACGGGCAGTTGTTCTCCCGCTGGCTGGAAAATCAGGAAAAAGCAGGCACGGCGCGTACCGCCACCTTTTTCAACCTGATCCCCCTGCACGATGGCAACCGCTACGTGGGCAGCAATAAGGGGGCGGATTACCATAACCGTGCACAGACCCTGCTTAGCCAGCTCAATACCTTTATGGATCAGCTGGAGAAATCTGGTCGTAAAGTGATGCTGGTCGTTGTGCCGGAACACGGCGCGGCGCTGGTCGGCGATAAGATGCAGATTTCCGGCCTGCGCGACATCCCGAGTCCGGGCATTACGCACATCCCGGTCGGCGTGAAATTCTTCGGTATGCAGGCGCAGCACGCTTCAACACCGATGAAAATCGACGACCCGAGCAGCTACATGGCGATTTCCGAAATGGTTTCCCGCGCTGTTGATGGCAAAGTCTTCACCAGCCCGACGATGGACTGGAAAACCTTCGCCTCCAACCTGCCGCAGACTCCCCTGGTTTCAGAGAATGAAAACTCGGTGGTAATGGAATATCAGGGGAAAATTTATATCCGGTTAAATGGCGGAAGCTGGGTACCGTACCCGAGCTGACGATTTGTTTGTGGGCTCGCCCCGCCCACACCCTCAGCTCCCAAACTGGCTTTAAGGTCAAGACCGTGGGCGTCGGCCCACACCGACCAAAGACCCGGTAACGCGCGGGCCTCTGGACTCCGCGCTTTTTTCACTGCGCGCTATCGCGGGTGTGACGGACATGTTCCGCAGCAATAGTGAGTGGCGCAAATCCAGGTGCTTCGCACTGCCTTCTCTCGGTCTTCGAGCCTATGGTCTCGAAGCCGCTCCGTTCAGCTGAATTTTGAGCACGCCAATAAACTTATATAAAAGATGAAAAACAGTCTGTCTTTGGATTTAAGATCGTGCAGGCGATTCAGAAAGCTTGCTGAATGAGAGGTTGCAGACCTGAGGCTGCAATCCCGAAATGAAGGCACCGCGTAGCGGCAAGATTTCCAGCCTGTCGCTGCGGCTGCTGAAACATAGCCAGCGAGCGACAGCGCGCAGTGAAGAAGCGCGGGAGTCCAGAGGGCGCGCGCTTACGCGTCCTCTGGGCCAGTTTGGGCGGCGAGCCCAAGGTGTTGGTTTTGAATTTAAAAGCCGCCTGTGTCCGGCATTGACACTGTCATTCCGCAAATAACTGGTCATACACATGCTGTAAATGCCGGCTCATTCTTGCCTTCGCCCCTGCACCATCTTTCGCCAGAATGGCGTCCAAAATTCCCTGATGGTCAGCATTCATTTCACGGGCGAAATCGACTTCGGTGTAATGGCTTTCAAGCCGCATAAACCGGCGGGAACGGCGTTTGTCCCACAGGTATCCCATCATGTCGTGCAGGACTTCGTTGCCGGTCATTTCGCTAATCATCAGATGAAACCGACGGTCGGCTTCCAGAAACGCGTCGTTGTTGGCATTCAGGCTATTTAGCTCATCGGCGATTTCTTTCAGTTTGGCCCGCTGATCGTCCGTGCCGTTAAGCGCGGCCAGTTCGGCGGTCATTGATTCGTAAATCTGCCGCGCCCTGACCAGCGATTGCAGGCTGAACTCTTCTTCCGGCATCATCACCGGCGCGGCTGGGGTCGCCTGCGGGAGCGGGTCGCTGACGTAAACGCCGGTGCCTGTGCGGATTTCCACCCAGCCGGTGATCTCCAGCGCAATCAGCGCCTCGCGGATGGAAGAACGGCTGACGCCCAGCTGTTTGGCCAGATCGCGCTCCGATGGGATCATCGCTCCCGGCGCGAACTGGCCGGTATTAATGCAATTAATCAGTACATTAGAAATCTGGCGATAGAGCCTTTCGACTTTCAGGGTCGGCAAATCCATTATTTTCTCCATGCAGGTGCTGGATCCCAAATCTGTTATCCCGATCACATTAATGATCGGTTCGATGCTGAATCATATGTCGGTCTGATGGCCTGACCAGCAGACCACCTGACCAGACCGCGCATTAAGATTGAACTTATCACCGGCCATGCGTCAACTACATTCAGATGTCAGATAACACTTTTAAGGAAAACACATGGAACAGACTTGGCGTTGGTACGGCCCGAATGACCCGGTTTCACTCGATGATGTGCGTCAGGCTGGCGCGACCGGCGTGGTGACCGCCCTGCACCATATCCCGAACGGTGAAGTCTGGCCGGTGGATGAAATCAAAAAACGTCAGGCACAGCTGGAAGCGAAAGGTCTGGTGTGGTCAGTGGTAGAAAGTATTCCGGTGCATGAGGAAATCAAAACCCGCAGCGGAAACGTCGATCAGCACATCGCCAATTATCAGCAATCTATCCGTAACCTGGCGGAATGCGGCATCGATACGGTCTGCTACAACTTCATGCCGGTTCTGGACTGGACGCGCACGGATCTGGGTTATTTACTGCCGGACGGTTCCCGCGCCCTGCGTTTTGACCACATCGCGTTCGCCGCTTTCGAATTGCATCTTCTGAAACGTGAAGGCGCTAAATCCGATTACAGCGCGGAAGAGCAAAGACAGGCTGCGGATTACTTTGCTGCGATGACACAGGCGGAAAAAGACCAGCTGGTGTCTAACATTATTGCCGGTTTACCGGGCGCGGAAGAAGGCTATACGCTGGATCAGTTCCGTGCGCGTCTCGCCACTTACGACGGCATCGATAAAGCCAAACTGCGCGAAAACATGGCGCACTTCCTGCGCAGCATCGTGCCGGTAGCCGAGCAGTGCGGGATCAGTCTGGCGGTTCACCCGGATGATCCTCCGCGCCCTATCCTCGGCCTGCCGCGCATTATCTCCACCATTGAAGATATGCAGTGGCTGAAAGAAGCCGTCGACAGCATCCACAACGGTTTCTGTTTCTGCACCGGTTCATACGGCGTTCGCGAAGACAATGATTTAGTGAAGATGATGACGACCTACGCCGACCGTGTTCACTTCATCCATCTGCGCGCCACGCAGCGCGAAGAAGTCCCTGGCAGCTTCCACGAAGCCGATCATCTGGACGGCGACGTGGACATGGTTGCAGTTATCAAAGCGATTCTGACCGAAGAGCAAACCCGCCGCAAAGCCGGTAACCTGCGCGCAATCCCGATGCGTCCGGATCACGGCCATCAGATGCTGGATGATTTGCATAAAAAAACCAATCCGGGATATTCGGCGATTGGCCGCTTACGCGGATTAGCAGAGCTGCGGGGTGTGGAGCGGGCATTGAAACAGAGCTTCTTTGCCGAGTAAACTCGCGGGATAAATTAACTTCCGACTGAGATAATTTCGGTTTCTTAATAACGGTTATCACTCGGCCTTTCGCGCTGAAACCGACCAAGAGGGAAAAATGCTTTTTCCCTCTTGGATCTCCCTTCGCTTTTTCAACACGTGCTAACGCTCGCTGGCTATGTTTCAGTGACTGCAGTGACAGGCTGGAAAGCTTGCCGCTGCGCGGTGCCTTCATTTCGGGATTGCAGCCTCAGGTCTGCAACCTCTCATTCAGCAAGCTTTCTGAATCGCCCGCACGATCTTAAATTCAAAAATGGAATGGATTTATCTTTTAGATAAGTTTATTGGCGTGATCAAAATTCAGCTGAACGGAGCGGCTTCGAGACCATAGGCTCGAAGACCGAGAGAAGGCAGTGCGAAGCACCTGGATTTGCGCCACTCACTATTGCTGCGGAACATGTCCGTCACACCCGCGATAGCGCGCAGTGAAAAAAGCGCGGAGTCCAGAGGCCCGCGCGTTACCGGGTCTTTGGTCGGTGTGGGCCGACGCCCACGGTCTTGACCTTAAGCCCGCTTGGGTGGCAACCCAAGGTCTTGGTGACCTTAAACGGCCGCCCCTTTTGCAGCGGCCCACTCTGCAAAACTCAAAAATGATAGGCCACGGCGTTTTCCTGCTCCGGCCACGACTGCGATCTGTACGGTTTAGCCGGATAGTTGATCTCCACGCTGCGTCGGCGGAAATCACTCGGGCTCACCCCTACCCGCTTGCGGAAAACACGCGAGAAATACAACTGATCGTCATATCCCACCACGCGGCCAATCGTCGCAATGGATTCCTGGGTAGTTTGTAACAGCAGTTTGGCGCGGATCACCCGCTGATCTTCACGCCAGCGCAGAATGTTGATACCGACCTGTTCGCGGAATAAATGCGCCAGCCGTGAAGGTGAGAGGCAAACGTGGCGCGCAACTTCGTCAATGCGCAGTTCTCCGGCCAGATTACCGGTAATAAACTGGCAGGCTTCAATGACGCGCGGATCCATAATCTTTTGTGGACTCTGCGGATCTTCTTCCATGGCACGCAACAACAGGCGTTCCAGCAGATTCATCCCTAATTCTTCGCAGAAACGACGACCTGATTTTTGGGTTTGCTCGATATTGGCAAAAAGGCGGTCGAACTCCAGCAATAAGGTGTTGTTCGGTAGAGAAAGACGCCCTACGTCGCGGGTCTTGGTATGCCATTCCAGCCAGTCAGCCCAGTAGGCGCGCGGGCGGAAATACACCCAGCGGTGATACCAGGAATCGGCATTGGCCGAGCGGCTGTATAAATGGCGCGCTTTCGGCGGGAACAACAACAAATCACCAGGATTGCAGTAAAACGTATCTTCACCGTCAAAGACTTTCCCCTGACCTTTGACCGTCAGGTTAAGAATGTAACCTTTCATCCCGCCCGGACGATCGATGGCGAAATCCAGTGGCCCGTCAGCGAGGATCGGTGTCATACCGGCGACCAGATAGGCGTTGAAACTGTAACCCGGTAACAGCGGATTTTGCTGCTGATCCTGAATCATACGGTGATACATCGAACCTCCTGAAACTTCACTGGGCTATGGACTTTTCATCTATTCTAATCGGCGGTGAAAACGCTGCCAGTAAAGGTTACTAATTTGTGAACAACCACGCGTTTTTACGGCATTTAACCGATGAGAGCGTTAAATGCCGTGGGGTAAAGCTGTGAAAGCGTTATCACAGAACAGGGTTAAACCGTCTTTTTAGCTTTCTGTTTGTAGCGGTCGAAGATGACTGCCGCCAGCAGGATCAGACCACGTACGACATATTGCGAGAACGGAGAAATGTTCAGCAGGTTCATGGCATTTTCTACCGTGCCCAGGATCAGGATCCCCGACACCACGTAAGAAATTTTACCGATGCCACCTTTCAGCGACACGCCGCCCAGCACGCAGGCAGAGATAACGATCAGTTCAAAGCCCAGCGACGTCATCGGCTGGCCGCTGGTCATTCGCGAAGCCAGAATGATCCCCGCCGCCGCCGACACCAGCCCGGAAAGCACAAAGATGATAATTTTAGTACGAACGACCGGCACACCCGCCAGCCGCGCCGCATCCTCATTACCGCCAATCGCCAGCGTGTTGCGGCCAAACGTGGTTTTGTTGAGCAGCAGGCCAAAGATAATCAGACAGCCGACCGTCAGCCAGATTGGCGCGGGCAGCCCGAACCAGTTGGCATAGCCGAGCGCGAAGAAACGTTCGTCTTCGATACCGACCGCTTTACCGTCAGAAATGATGTACGCCAGACCGCGCACAATCTGCATGGTGGCAAGTGTGGTGATCAGCGCGTTGATTTTCAGACGGGCGATAACAAAACCGTTGAGCAAACCGGTCAGCATTCCGAGCAGCAAACCGGCAGCGACGCCAATCCACAGACTTTCGGTCATGTTGATGACCACTGCCGTGGTAACACCCGCGCAGGCAATCACCGAGGCGACGGACAGGTCGAAGTCGCCGGATGCCAGACAGAACAACATTCCGCAGGCCACCATGCCGGACATTGAAATCGCCAGCCCCAGCCCTTTCATGTTGATGAAGGAACTGAAGTTCGGCACAAAAATCGTACAGGCGAGAAACAGCACGGCGAAGACCACCAGCATGCCGTAGCTGTCCCAGATTCGCATCAGGCCTTGCCCGCTGCGCGACGCAGCAGAAGGTTGATCCGGTTTGGCTGAATTGGTTGTCATACTCGACATAATATTTTTGCTCCTCAGTCAGGCAGCGTCAGGGGCAGAGTCAAGATCTGGCGTCCGCAACATGGCGAGCCCCAGCGCTTTTTCTTCAGTAGCGTCGTCGTGCAACAGTTCGCCGGAGATGGCGCCTTCGCGCATCACCACAATTCTGTCCGCCAGACCCAGCACTTCCGGTAAATCACTGGACGCAAACAGCACGGCAATGCCCTGTTTCGCCAGTGAGTAAATCACGTTGTAGATTTCATGCTTGGCGCCGACGTCAATACCGCGCGTCGGTTCGTCGAGCAAAATGACCTTCATTTCTTCCGACAGCCAGCGGCCAAGAATAGCTTTTTGCTGATTACCGCCGGAAAGGTTCATGATCAGCTGCTGGTCGCTCGGGGTTTTGATGTTCAGCGCTTCGATATGCTTGCGCGCATTTTTGGCTTCCCAGGCGTTGTTGATCAGGCACCCCGCTTTCACCGTTTTGCGGCGGGCGCTGATGTTGATATTGTCGCGCACTGAATGCACCGGAATGATGCCGTCGGCCTTGCGGTCTTCCGGGCACAGCATAATGCCGAGGCGGATGGCGTCAGCCGGTTTGCGGATATTCAGTGCTTCGCCGTCCAGCCTGACGGTGCCGCCGGTAATGCGCGTGCCGCCGAACAGGCCTTTCATCAGCTCGCTGCGCCCTGCGCCGACCAGCCCGAAAAGACCGACAATTTCCCCCTGACGCACGGTCAGGCTGACCGGCGTTCTCACGCCTGGTGCTTTGACGTCGTCCAGTTCCAGACGGATTTCGCCGTGCGGACGCGGCGCGTAACCGTAGATATCATCCAGATTGCGGCCGACCATAGCCTGCACCAGCTTGCTGTTATCGACCTGCGTCATGTCGTCGAAGGTCCGCACATAACGGCCATCTTTGAAAACAGTGACAGCGTCACTTAATGCAAAAATTTCTTCCATACGGTGTGAAACATACAAAATGACGCGCCCTTCGGCACGTAACTCGCGGATAACGCGGAACAATTGTTCAATTTCACGGGCAGACAGCGAGCTGGTCGGTTCGTCGAACGCAATGATTTTGGCGTTACGCGCCAGCGCTTTCGCAATTTCCACCATCTGCCACTGGCCGATGGAGAGATATTTCAGCGGCGTGTCCGGGTCGATATCCAGCCCGAGATGTTCCAGCTGTATTTTGGTTTCATAGCGCAGCAATTTGCGGTTCACGAACCCGTGTTTACTCGGCAACTGCCCGAGATAAATGTTTTCTGCCACCGTCATTTCCGGCACCAGATGCAGTTCCTGATAAATGATCGCCACACCGGCATCGAGCGCATCGGTGGTGTTGTTAAATGCTACCGGCTGGCCTTTGATGTGAATGTTGCCCTGCGACGGCTGGTAGTTTCCGCTGAGGATTTTCAGCAGCGTGGATTTCCCCGCGCCGTTCTCGCCCATCAGCGCATGGATTTGCCCGGCATAACAATTGAAAGAAATACCGTCCAGCGCTTTCACGCCCGGAAAAGTTTTGCCAATGTCATGGAATTCCAGATACGGCGTGGCCGCATCAAACTCCGTCAGCGACGGTGTCAGCAAAGGCGTCTTGTTTGAAGATTGCTGAGTCATAGTGGCTACCTGGAAAAATATGTGAAGGATTTCAAACCGATTACTGCACAACAGAAAACAGTCGCACTTCTTAACCGTCGTCCGTGGTGCAGTAACTCAATTCAGATCAGGCAAAAGTTACATTAAGCCTTTCTTCTTCAGCTCTTCTTTGAAGTTGTCGCGGGTGATCAGCACAACGTCGGTCACTTCGGTGAATTTCGGCGGTTCAACACCTTTGGTCACCCACTCATTCAGCATCTGGATACTTTTGTAACCGTGGATATCCGGGCTCGGTAACAGGGAACCGTAGAAGCCGGTTTGCGCGCTTTTTGACAGCTCATTCACCGCGTCAACCCCGTTGATGCCGATGCCGATCACGTTCGCCGCTTTAAAGCCCTGACCTTCTGTTGCACGCACGCCACCCAGAACGGTGTTGTCGTTCATGCCGATAATCAGCCAGTTTTTCACTTCAGGATGTTGCACCAGCAGGGAGTTACCGGCGTCCAGTGCGCCCGGGATATCGTTGGATTTTGTCGGCACTTTATAGATTTGTTTTTCAGGGAAACCGGCGGCTTTCAGCGCATCCATAGAACCGCTGGTGCGGCGGCGTGCGGTATCCAGCTCATCCGCGGTAATCGCCATTACGCCGGTATCAGCCACTTTCCAGCCGCGTTTTTGCATTTCCTTATACAGTTCCTGCCCCTGACGTTCGCCGATTTTGGTCGCCGCCATCATCACTAATGGCACTTCTTCCATCGGTTTGCCTTTGGCATTCACAAACTGGTCATCCACCTGGATCACTTTCATGTCATAGCTGCGGGCTTTGGCCATGATGGCAGGCCCCAGACGCGGATCCGGCGTACAGATAACAAACCCTTTCGCGCCGTTCGCCGCCAGGCTGTCGATGGCATTCAGCGTTTTTTCGCCATCCGGCACGGCAATTTTAATGACCTCGAAATTCAGGTCTTTACCGGCCTTATCAGCGAACCGCCATTCAGTCTGGAACCACGGTTCTTCCGGTTGTTTAACCAGAAAACCCAGCTTCGGATTGTCTGCTGCCATAGCTGAATGTGACATAACAGCCGCTAACCCGACCGCCGCCAGCGCCTTAGTGAATTTATGCATGATGTTCTCCGACTTTTATTGTTGTTTTTCACGATTCCGGCCTTAATCCGGGTGGCTGTCCGCAATCATGAAAACGTTATCATTGGCGTAAGGAAACAAAATCAGAGCGCGGCGAAGTCCGGTTTATAGCGGATTTGCGTCACGCTCTGTTGTAAGACGCAGTAAGTTTTAGCGGTAATTTTGCAGCGGAATGTAGAGCGCTATCACACGGCGGGAAAACAGCAGGTTTGTACATAGATATAGCGATTTTAGCCAAACACTAACATTTGACCAACCTCACAGAAACATCATGGGGAGCAGATTTGTGCATACTTCCAGCTAACGCCTCCTCACTCACTTTTTGCCATCCTCCTACTGTTAGAGCAATTCGATTCGCCGCCGTAATGACTACGGCAAACCTGAAGGAGTGAGAAAGAATGACGCAAGGTGCGATTGCTCTTGGTCTTGATTTTGGCAGCGATTCCGTCCGCGCACTGGCCGTTGATTGTCAGACCGGTGCCGAAATGGAAACCGACGTGGTTTACTACCCGCGCTGGAATGAGGGCCGTTACTGTGATGCGGCAAAAAATCAGTTCCGCCACCATCCCCTTGATTATATTGAAGCGATGGAACAGGCGATTAAAAACGTCGTACAACGTCTTGGCAACGAACGCGCAGCACGCGTGGTCGGTATCGGCGTGGATTCCACCGGTTCCACACCCGCACCGGTCGATAAAGACGGCAACATTCTGGCGCTGAATCCTGAGTTCGCCGAAAACCCGAACGCCATGTTCGTGTTATGGAAAGATCACACGGCGATAGAAGAAGCCGAAGAAATTAACCGTCTGTGCCGCAGCGGTGATTTCCCCGACTATTCCCGCTATATCGGCGGCGTTTACTCCTCCGAATGGTTCTGGGCCAAAATTCTCCATGTTTCCCGCGCCGACCCTGCTGTCACCAAAGCCGCCGCCTCCTGGGTGGAATTATGCGACTGGGTGCCCGCCCTGCTCTCCGGCACCACCGCGCCGGATAAAGTCGTACGTGGCCGTTGCAGCGCCGGACACAAAATGCTCTGGCATCCGTCGTGGGGCGGCCTGCCGCCGAAAGATTTCTTCGCCGCGCTCGATCCTTTGCTGGTTGAACACCTGCCGTATCCGCTGTTTACCAACACCGTCACCGCTGAACAGGCTGTCGGCACGCTGACGCCTGAATGGGCAGAACGCCTCGGCCTGCCCGCCTCCGTCGTGCTTTCCGGCGGCGCATTCGACTGCCATATGGGCGCAGTCGGCGCGGGCGCACAGCCTTACACGCTGGTCAAAGTGATCGGTACCTCCACCTGCGACATCCTGATTGCCGATAAAGAACGGGTAAACGACCGCGCCATCGCCGGAATTTGTGGTCAGGTGGAAGGCAGCGTGGTGCCGGAGATGATCGGCATGGAAGCCGGACAATCCGCGTTTGGCGATATGTATGCGTGGTTCAGCCGCCTGCTGAGCTGGCCGCTGATTCAGGCCGCTAAGGCGCATCCGGAACTGAAAGAACAACTCACCGCCTTGCAAAAAAATCTGCTGCCCGATCTGACCGCCGCGTGGGCCGCCAATCCGAAGCTGGATCACCTGCCGCTGGTGCTCGACTGGTTTAACGGACGCCGGACACCGTTTGCCAATCAGCGTCTGAAAGGCGTCATTACTGACATCAATCTCGGCACCGAAGCACCGGAACTGTTCGGCGGTTTCATTGCGGCAACCGCCTTTGGTGCGCGCGCGATTATGGAATGTTTCGAACAACAGGACATTCCGGTTGAAAACGTTCTCACGCTCGGCGGTATTGCCCGTAAATCGCCGGTCATCATGCAGGTTTGCGCCGACGCCATGAACCGTCCGTTGCAGATTGTCGCCTCCGATCAGTGCTGCGCGCTGGGTGCCGCCATCTTTGCTGCCGTCGCCGCCGGAGAATTCAAAGATGTCCCTGCCGCCCAGGAAAAAATGGCGTGCAGCATCGAACGCACGTTGCTGCCAGATCCGCAGCGCGTCGAACAATACCAGCGTCTGTACGAACGTTATCAGCAATGGTGTGCAACCACTGAACCGCTGTTTGCAGCGAAGACAGCACACTGACTATTTTTTTCGAAAACGGTTTTTTCAAACATCTGAAATTCAGGAGTGATTAATGGACGCGTTTAAACATCTCGAAGTGTGGTTCGCTATTGGCAGTCAGCATCTGTACGGGCCGGAAACGTTACGTCAGGTAAAAGAGAACGCCGAGAAGGTAGTCAATGGCCTGAACGCAGAAGCCGGATTGCCGGTCAAACTGGTGCTCAAACCGCTGGTCACCACGCCGGATGAAATCACCGCACTTTGCCGCGAAGCTAACTATGCGAATTCCTGCGTCGGCCTGATTACCTGGCTGCACACCTTCTCTCCGGCCAAAATGTGGATTGCCGGTCTGAGCATCCTGCATAAACCGCTGTTACAGTTCCATACACAGTTCAATGCTGAAATTCCGTGGGATTCCATGGACATGGACTTCATGAACCTGAACCAGACCGCACACGGCGGCCGTGAATTCGGTTTCATCGGCGCGCGCATGCGTCAGCAACATTCCGTGGTCGCCGGTCACTGGCAGGATGGCGAATCGCACCGCCGCATCGCTCAGTGGATGCGCGTTGCCGCGGCGAAGAATGAAAGCCAGCATCTGAAAGTGGCGCGTTTTGGCGACAACATGCGTGAAGTGGCGGTGACCGAAGGCGATAAAGTGGCCGCGCAAATCCAGTTCGGCTACAGCATCAGTGCCTATGGTATCGGCGATCTGGTCAGCGTCATCAACGAAGTCAGCAAAGGCGATATCGATACGCTGGTGGAAGAGTATGAATCCACTTACCGCCTGACGGATGCCGTGAAACTCAACGGCGACCGTCGTGAAAACCTGCTGGACGCAGCAAAAATCGAACTGGGGATGACCCGTTTCCTGGAGCAGGGGAAATTCGGCGCATTCACCACCAACTTTGAAGATCTGCACGGCATGAAACAACTGCCGGGGCTGGCGGTACAGCGTCTGATGCAAAAAGGCTACGGCTTTGGCGGCGAAGGCGACTGGAAAACCGCGGCCCTGCTGCGCATCATGAAAGTGATGGCCAGCGGCCTGAAAGGCGGCACGTCGTTCATGGAAGATTACACCTACAACTTCAAGCCGGGCAACGATCTGGTGGTTGGCTCGCACATGCTGGAAGTGTGCCCGTCGATTGCCAAAGAAGAAAAACCGTTGCTGGATGCGCAATACCTCGGCATAGGCGGCAAAGCTGATCCGGCGCGTCTGATTTTCTCCACCCCGGCAGGCCCGGCGGTCAATGCCAGCGTCATCGACATGGGCGATCGCTTCCGTCTGCTGGTCAATCAGGTGGATACCATCGAGCAGCCACATCCGCTGCCAAAACTGCCGGTTGCCCGTGCAATCTGGAAAGCCCAGCCTTCTCTGGCAACGGCGGCTGAAGCTTGGATCCTCGGCGGCGGCGCGCACCACACGGTGTTCTCTCAGGCGCTGGATATCGATGCACTGCGGTTGTATGCGGAGCTGTCCGGGATTGAGTTGCTGGTGATTGATAACGACACGACTCTGGCGGACTTCAAGAATCAGATCCGGTGGAATGAAGTTTATTACAAATTGTGCAGTCGCTGATTTGCTTGCAGAAGGCCGCTGCAATGGCGGCTTACACTGCTAAAGCAGATCGAAAACATTTCGGTTTCTTACGTGCGGTGATCACTTAACGCGCTGCGCCGAAACCGCCCAAAGGAGGAAAGTGCTCTTCCTCCTTTGGAATCCTCCACGCTTTTTCCAACAAGCGCTTCGCTGGCTGGCAATGTTTCAGGGACTTTTGCTGTTGCCGCAAAATCCCGCCGCTGCGCGGTTCCTTCCAGTCGGATTACAAATCGCGCGAAAAGATACGCGGTTTTCCACCTCTCCTTCCAGCGTGATTTTTGAAAGCGGCCACGGGCTATGTAATCCGAAAGATGGATGCTGGCTGGTTTTTATTTACTCCTTCCCCTCTCACGCGGGGAAGGAGTAAACCAACTCGTTGTTATTTTTGAGAAAATTTAGATGGCGCGCTCAGAAATTTTGCTGACTGAGGGTTCGAGACCAATGGCTCGAAGCCCTCGGGGAAGGAACCGCGCAGCGGCAAGATTTCGCGCCACATTAGATTGTTCCAGAACATGCCCGTCGACCCGGCGATAGCGCGTGTTGTAAAAAGACGCGGAGATTCCAAAGAGGGCTCGTCATAGCCCTCTTTGGTCGGTTTCGGCACCAGACGCTGAGCGGTCACCGCACGTGAAAAACCGAAATATTCCCGGTCATCCGTAAGCCGCCTGCAAAGGCAATTTGGTCACCTTTCTATAAGGTGTCACACCCCGGTCACATTCCCCCTTTACCCTCACCTCCACTAATAAGTCCCAAAGAGGATAGTACAACCATGATCATTCCAGCTCATACCGGCGGGAATGCGCCGTCGCGCACCTGTCCCGCTATCGCTATCCATCAGGTTTCCCATTTCTTCGGGAGCAACCCGGTACTCAATCACGTCAATTTATCGGTGCCGGAAGGCACGATCCTCGCCCTGCTCGGCCCTTCGGGCTGCGGGAAAAGTACGCTGCTGAAAATGCTGGCGGGCTTACTGCATCCCGCATCGGGGCAGATCAGTTTCGACGGCGAAATCGTCGCCAGTGGCTCGTTCAGTCTGCCGCCGGAAAAACGTAATCTCGGCATGGCGTTTCAGGATTACGCGCTCTGGCCACACATGACCGTTCGCCAGAACGTCGCGTTTCCGTTGCAGATGCGCGGAATTCGTGGCGCGGCGCAGCAGGAAAAAGTGATGGCGGCGCTGGAACGCGTCGGGCTGGCGGATTTTTTCTCGCGCCGCCCTTCTGAGCTCTCCGGCGGGCAGCAACAGCGTGTGGCACTGGCCCGCGCCATCGTCGCCGAACCCCGCATCCTGCTGTTTGATGAACCGCTGTCGAATCTCGACCGCGATTTGCGCGAAAGCCTGTGTGAAGAAATGGCGGTGTTGTTGCGCCAGCTCGGCACCACCGCGGTTTACGTCACGCACGATCAGCACGAAGCCCACGCGCTCGCCCATCGTATTGCCCGTATGGACAAGGGCGCGATTGCCCGTATTGACACGATTGATCCTTCCGTAATTTCACCTTTTGTTGCTTAACCTCTGATGGGATAAAAATGATGAACCGCACAGTCAGCACTTTTCGTAAGAACAGCACAACGTTTTCCCGTACTAAAACAGGCGTAATGACCGCAATGACTCTTTCTCTCGCAATGGCAGCAGGCAGCGCGCAGGCGCTGACGCTCTACACCGCCGGGCCGGGTTCTCTGGCAAAAAAACTGGCGGCAGGTTATGAAAAACAAACCGGTGTGAAAGTGGATGTTTTCCAGGCCACCACCGGCAAAGTGATGGCCCGCCTGGACGCCGAGCAGGCCAATCCGCGCGCTGACGTTCTTATCTCCGCATCCTGGGATAACGCAACCGATCTCGAAAAACGCGGCTGGCTGCTGGAATATCAAAGCCCGAACGCAGAGCAGGTTCCGGCGCAATTCAAAACGCCTTACTACGTCGCGCAAGGAATTTCCGCGCTGGGTATCGTGTGGAACACCAAAAGTGGTACCACTGAGCCAAAAGACTGGGGCGATTTAGCCAAACCGGAATTTAAAGACAAAGTGACCACGCCTGACCCTTCGCTTTCCGGTGCGTCGCTGGATTTGCTGATCGGGTTACAAAATGCCCACGCACAGCAGGCGTGGAAGCTGTTTGAGGATCTGAAAGCCAACGGCATGATTATCGCCGGGCCAAACGCACAGGCGCTGACGCCAGTGTTGCAGGGCGCGAAAGCCGCGGTGTTTGGCGCGGTGGATTATGTCTCTTACGCCAGTGTGCAGGACGGCGAATCCGTCAGGGTGATTTTCCCGGTCAGCGGTACCGTGATCGCCCCGCGTCCGATGATGATCCTCAAATCCAGCCAGCAGCAGAAAGAAGCCAAAGCGTTTATCGATTACGCGCTTTCGCCTGAAGGCCAGAAACTGGTAGCCGATGCGTGGCTGATGCCCGCGCGCACCGATATCGACGCCAAACGTCCGTTGTTTAAATCACTGAAACTGTTGCCGGAAGCCTCTCAGGCCTCGGCGTCGCGCAAAGAAGTGCTCGAGCGTTTCGCAAAACTGTTCGGTCAGCAGTAAGTCAGTCACGGGCTGCGAAGGCAGCCCGTTTCCCCTCCCCGAACAACGACGACAAATACCATGAACAGAAATGCTTTTTTGCCCGGCGTAACGGGCATTGCGTTGTTATTGCTGGTCGCCGTGCCGGTCAGCTTTGTGATTTTACAGGCGGTTTTCCCGCATCTCGATACCGGTGCTTATTCCGCACCGTTCAGCGTATTTACCCGTGTGTTCGCCGAACCTCAGCTGCGTGAACTGTTTTCCACCACGATCAAAGTCGGGCTGGGCGTCGCGCTGTGCAGCGGATTAATCGGTATTCCGCTCGGCGCGCTGCGCGGCCTGTTTGCCCTGCCGGGTGCGGCGTTGTGGGATGTTCTGTTTCTGGTGCCCTTTTTGCTGCCGCCTTATATTGCTGCCCTGTCGTGGATGCTGGCGCTGCAAACCCGCGGTTATGTGCAGCAACTGGTGCCGTGGCTGCATCTCAACGATTTCCTGTTTTCCACACCGGGCATGGTTGTGGTCATGACGCTGAACGTCTTTCCGGTGGTGTATTTCGCGGTGTCGCGCAGCATGGCCGCCAGCGGCAGCCGTCTGGCAGACGTGGCACGTATTCACGGCGCTGGCCCGTGGCGCGCCTTTTCCCGCGTGACATTACCCATGGCACTGCCCGCTATGGCATCAAGTTTGCTGCTGGCATTTACGTTATCCATCGAAGAATACGGCGTGCCGGGCGCGCTCGGTTCGCGCAGCGGCGTGATGCTGCTGACCACCGGCATCGAAGCGCGCCTTGCCGACTGGCCGATTGATTTACCCGGCGCGGCGGTGCTTTCACTGATGCTGGTGGCGATCGCGCTGTGCGCTTACAGCGTTCAGCGCGCGGTGGTGGCGGGCAAAAATGTGGAAAGCATGACCGGCAAACCCGCCGATATCACACAAAAACGGCTGAAAGGCTGGACGATCCCGGTGCTGGCATTATTCACGCTGGTGACGGTGATTGCCGTGGCGCTGCCGATTTTATCGACGCTGGCTACAGCGTTTTCCGGCACGCTTTCTGGCGGACTTTCGCTGTCGAACCTGACATTACGTCACTTCGGCGCGCTGTTTACCCCACACGGCGACGCGATCAGCGCCCTGTCGACCAGCCTCAGTCTGGGGCTCGGCACGGCATTCATCGCGGGCGCGACGGGCTTTCTGGCGTCGTGGCTGGTGGTGGTCAGGAAGATCCGCTGTTCGGCGCTGATTGACGGATTGTCTTTGTTACCGGCGGCGCTGCCGGGGATCGTGGTTGGTGTCGGGCTGATCCTGGCGTGGAACCGCAGCTTCTGGCCGGTTACACCTTACAACACCTGGGTGATTTTGCTGCTCGCCTATTGTTGCCTGCTGCTGCCTTATCCGGTGCGTTACGTCAGCGCGGCGTTAAAGCAGATCGGCGGAAATCTGGATGCGGCCGCGCGGGTGCATGGGGCGACGGCAGCGCAAACGCTGCGGCTGATCCTGCTGCCGCTGGTCTTTCCCAGCCTGCTGGCGTCGATGATGATGGTGTTTGCCGTCGCCTCTCGCGAACTGGTGACGTCGCTGCTGCTTTCACCGGCAGGCGTGCAGACCGTATCGGTGTATGTGTGGCGGCAGTTTGAACAGGGATCGGTAGGAGATGGCATGGCAATGGCGTCAGTTGCGGTGTTACTGAGCCTGACGCTGATGCTGGCAGCCGTCAGGCTTCAACGAAAACCGCTGGCTTAGCTCTCCCGCTGCGGTTCGGTCTGCGGGCGGTCGCCTGCCGGAATTAACAGACCGGCGGCGACCGCCAGTACGGAAATAATCGCGGAAACCATAAAGACCCAGTGCAGGGACGCCGCCACACTTTCGGTCAGCGCCGCCAGATGATGGCTTTCCATCGCATTGCGCGTGGCTTTTTCCATCAGTTGCTGAACCGGATCGTTCACCTGAGGCAGGCGATATTGCAGATTGAGATTCAGCGTTGCGCCCAGCACGGCGGTGCCGATTGCCGAGCCTAACATGCGGGTAAATAAGGTGGATGCGGTCGCAATCCCGCGGATTGCCGGTTCCGCATTATTCTGCACCGACACAATAAACGTGGTATTCGCTAACCCCATTCCCGCGCCGATTGAAAACGCCGCCAGACGCGCCACCCACAGCCCGGAATCTGGCGAAAGAAACAGCAGCGCCACACTTCCGCCCAGCAGTAAAACGCCGCCCAGGACCGCTGTCGCGCGGTAAGACGTCGCCTGCATCAGACGGCTGCTGAGCATGCTCGCCAGTGGCCAGCCGATGGACATCAGCGCCAGCGTGGTGCCTGCTTCCAGCGGCGTGCCGCCGAGAACGCCCTGCACGTAGGTCGGCAGAAACGCGCTGATCCCCATCATCGTCGCGCCGATAATCAGGCCGCCAATGTTACCGGCAATAATCACTTTGCTTTCCCACAACGCCAGCGGGAACAGCGGCTCAGGCGCTTTGCGCTCCTGGCGGATCAGCAAATATCCGCTGACCACCGCCAGCACAATCAGCGCCAGCGCCCAGTAGCCCAGCACTTCGGCCTGAAGCAACGCCAGAAGCAGCGCCGCAACGGAAAGCGTCAGATAACCGGTTCCGGCCAGATCCAGTTTATGTTGTTTACGCTGCCCGTCCGGCGGCAGGTATTTAACCAGAATTGCCATCGCCACCAGACCGATCGGCACGTTAACCCAAAACACGACGGCCCACGGGAAATGCGAAACGATAAATGCCCCCATCAGCGGGCCGACAATCGCCGAAACGCCCCACACGCTGGACAAATAGCCCTGCGCTTTCGCACGTTCCTGCGGGCCATAAACATTGGCAATCAGCGTGGTCGCAATCGGCGTAATCGCCCCTGCGCCCAGACCCTGCAAGGCACGGAAAGCAATCATCCAGGCCAGCGAGGGCGCGAATCCACACAACACGGAGCCGATGAGAAACAGCGTCGTCCCGATGAAAAACATTTTCCGGCAACCGTACAAATCTGCCAGCCGGCCATAGATCGGCACGGTAATCGCCTGTGTCAGCAGATAGACGGCAAAGACCCAGCCGAGCAGCGAGAAACCGCCGAGATCACCGATGATGGTCGGCATCGCGGTCGCCACAATTGTGACTTCCACGGCCGCCATAAACATCGATAACATGCAGGCAGTGAGAATTAAGGGGCGGTGTGATGATTTTACAACGGGAGTCGTGACGGCCATGTTCTCTGTTTTCGTTAGATTATGCGCTCAGGCAGATAGGCAAACTATACACAAACTATAGACAAAAAAGCGGCTCAGGGTTTGGCACTCTGAGCCGCTTTGTTTCGATGGTTACGTGACAACGTCACGTATCAGACGTTGGTCAACGTTTTCAGCTTCAGGCTGGACAGGTCAATAAATTTGGCCATATCGCGGCTTTCCGCACGAGGTAAATAAGGAATTTCACCCAGCAGCGGCGCGGAAATATTGGCACTGATCGCGTCAATAGTTTCCTGATAGTGGGCAAGGCACGGGTTAATTCGGTTTGCAACCCAACCCAGCAGCGGTAATCCATCGGCGATAATCGCCTGCGCCGTTAATAGCGCGTGGCTGACACAGCCTTCCTGAATACCGACCACTAATACGACCGGCATATTTTGCTTGCGAACCCAGTCTGAATATAAAAGGTGCGGAGTAATCAATGTTCTCCAGCCATCGCACCCTTCTACGACCACTGAATCTGCCTCTTCACGCATGAAGTTGAGGCCACTGGTCATTATTTCAAAAATATTCTCAGGAACCTGGCTGGCATAAATATCTTCGTCAGCTAAGGCCAGAGGGGTTATTCTATTAAAAGGATAAGCAATAGAAGATGACTGCTGGAGAGTTACCGCATCTTTATTTCGAACCCCGTCGGCCAGCTCCTGGCTGCCAGTTGCAATAGGTTTATAGCCTAAAACGCAGCGATCCTGCGCGGCTAAGGCCTGAAGCAAGGCACGTGTGACAATGGTTTTACCTACACGGGCGTCCGTACCCGTGACGAAAAAGTGCGTTAACATGAAATTCAGGCTCCGGGATCTCTCCGTCTTATTGAAAGATAGCCTCCGGTAAGAAAAAGCCGCCAGAGACAAAGTAACAGCTGAAAGTCTAGGCGATGAGAGATGAGAGCGGTTTGCGTTAGCGCAATGTTTTGTTGACTGGACTGTAAGGAATACGCATAAGGTTATAAGAATTTATTTAATGTCATAACCTGAGGGAATATAAGTAATTAAAGTAACCGGCGGACAAACCACATCCTGTGAGCGTCAGATTTATGGCATTGCTTGCTGATACAGATCAATAAACGTCGCCACACCGAAGAATATAGCCCGCTAAGAGTATTATCCCTGTAATAATTTAATCAGTAAGGAGCCGCTATAAAGCGCATCCTTAACTAATGCCGCGCCGGGCATTGTTCCCTGATTATAAAATTGCGTGGATTCCAGTTTGATATTTTCGCTATATGCGGGAAGTGATTGCTGCTGAATACAGGACATTATCGCGGGATGAAGAATATCCTGAGATAAATTAAGCGGTGAGCCGATCAGCACTTTTTCCGGATTAAACAAATTCACCATGATCGCCAGAATACGTCCTACGCTCTGCCCCACGCTGATAATCACATCACGCGCCAGCTGATCGCCCCGGTTCGCGGCGTCACACACTGCTTCAATCGTCAGAGAAACGCCGTGCAGCAAACTGGCAGGCACCGGCACCGTGAGGCGCTGACGCACTAAATCCAAAATACTGTCGGTACTGGCAACGGTTTCCAGACAACCGTGATTGCCGCAATAACAGCGTTTCCCGTACGGATCAACCTGCGTGTGCCCGATTTCGGCCACGCTGCTGCTGCCTGCGTGCAAAACGCGCCCGCTGGTAATCACCCCGGCGCCGACGTTGTGGTCAATCACAATCTGCACCACATTTTTGCAACCGCGTGACGCACCGTACAACGATTCTGCCAGCGTCCACGCGCCGATATCATGCTGAACGTACACCGGCAGGCCCGTATGTTCCGAAAGCGTATCGCCAAGCGGCATATCGAAAACGTCATGATAAAACGGCATGCGGTGAACAATGCCCCGGCGCGCATCAATCATGCCCGGCAGGGTAATCGCGATGGCGGTCAGGCGCTCAAGTTTGCGCTGATGGCGGATAAAGAACTGATCGATTTCAGAAATGATGCGTTTAAGCAGCGGCTGATGTGCCTGCTCCGGCAGCGGAAGCACTTCTTCTACCACCAGTTTGCTGCTCAGATCCCGTAAACCGAGAGTGATCGACCCCAGGCTGATACGTGCCGAAAGGTAATGCCAGGCCTGAGTATCCAGGGCTAAACCAATGGCGGGACGCCCGCGGCTTCCCGGATCCTGAAACTCAGTTTCAAGTACCAGATGTGCCTGTAAAAGTTCACGGACAATCTTGGTAATACTGGCCGGAGCGAGTTGAGCTTTTTTAGAAAGTTCTATGCGCGAAATGGGACCAAACTGATCTATCAGGCGGTACACAGCACCGACATTGGTTTGTTTAATCTGATCAATATGTCCGGGTTGCCCGTCGGGGATCACTCAAGGAACTCCTGTTATTTTCGCGCTTCAAAATAAAGATTAGGGCTATGTTGGGGTTTTTGTCATATGTCGTCAACTATTTGATTCGTTATGTGATTTGGTGCACAAATTGTGTGAAAAGCCTCTCAGAATTGACTGGAAATACAGCAGGTTTGCCCCCAGTTGCACAGTCAGTTCTCCCGGAGCAGTAAATCGATAAACGCCCGCGTGGCCGCGGTCATCGGGCGACGCGCGTGATTCACCAGCCAGAGCTGCGTGGTACCTTCTGCTTTTCCGAAACGCAAATAACGCACGCCATCGACCTGAATGCGCAAATACGACGCCGGCAATATCGACACGCCTAAACCCGCCGCCACCAGCCCGATAATCGTCAGCGGCTCGCCCACTTCCTGGGTGATAAAAGGCGTTATTCCCTGTGTTTTGAGCTGACCGAGAATATCGTCATACAGCGACGTGCCGACGTCTTTGGAGAAGAACACGAAAGGCTGATCGGCCAGATGCTGAAACGTCAGTTCGCCGTCAGGCAGCGCGTTCAGCGGATTGTCTTTGTGAACCACGGCAATCAGCGGTTCCGACAGGATCAGATGATGCGCCAGCTCTTCCGGCAACTCGCCGTTGCGCATAATCCCCAGATCCAGCTTACCTTCCAGCAGCGGTTCGATTTGCTGTTTACTGTTGAGTTGCTCGATCCGAATATTGACGCCGGGATAGGTCAGCCGGAAATGATGCAGCGTGCGGGAAACGCGACGCATAAAAGGCGCGGAAGACGTCAGCCCGAGCGTCAGATTCCCTGATTCGCCGCGATGAATTCGTGCCGCCTGCGCCGCTGCTTCATCAACACGCAGCAAGATCTGCCGTGCTTCCTGCAAAAATGCCTGTCCGGCCTGCGTCAGCCGCACGCTGCGGTTGTTTCGGTAAAACAGCGTCGCACCGACATGAGTTTCCAGCGCCTGAATCTGCTGGCTGAGCGGCGGCTGAGAAATATGTAACCGCTCAGCGGCACGGCCAAAATGCAGCTCTTCGGCGACTGCGATGAAATACCGCAAATGACGCAGTTCAATGTGGCTCATGGTTTAGATCAATTTATCCTCATTGATATGTTTAACGTATCGTTCTTGCGAAATTAATATATTAGACAATATATCGGCCACTGTTAAAATTTTCATACATTTTAAAATTTAGTTTTACAGCTCATCGCGTTAAGGAATTCCAGTGAAAACCTCCCGGCGGATTTCCGCTGCACCAGCCAATGACTCTGTTAATGACGACGAATTAAATCCTGAAAGCCCCGTCGCCCGTTCCGGCTTGAAAACCCCTTTTATCAAACGTGGAACACCGCAGTTTATCCGCGTCACGCTGGCTTTATTTTCAGCGGGTCTGGCGACGTTTGCCCTGCTCTATTGCGTTCAGCCAATTCTGCCGGTGCTCTCGCATGATTTCGGGGTATCGCCTGCGACCAGCAGTTTATCGCTGTCGTTATCCACCGGTCTGATGGCGGTTGGCCTGCTTTTTACCGGCCCGGTTTCGGACGCCGTGGGGCGTAAATCGGTGATGGTGGTGGCGCTGTTACTGGCCGCGGGTTGCACGCTGGTGTGTTCCTTTATGCAAAGCTGGGACGCGATTCTTATCATGCGCGCACTGATTGGTTTGTCGCTGAGCGGCGTGGCGGCGGTTGCCATGACGTATCTGAGCGAAGAAATTCATCCGAGCGTCGTGGCGTTTTCGATGGGGCTATACATCAGCGGGAATTCCATCGGCGGGATGAGCGGACGTCTGGTCAGCGGCGTTCTGACGGATTTCTTCTCATGGCGTATCGCTATGGCGGTCGTCGGTTTCTTCGCGCTCGCCGCAGCGATCATGTTCTGGCGCATTCTCCCGCCTTCAAAGCATTTCCGCGCCAGTTCGCTCAAGCCGCGCAAATTGCTGATTAACTTCAAACTCCACTGGCGGGACAGCGGCCTGCCGCTGCTGTTTGCCGAAGGTTTCCTGCTGATGGGCAGCTTTGTGACGATGTTCAACTACATCGGTTACCGCCTGCTCGCAACGCCGTACAACCTGAGCCAGGCCATCGTCGGTATCCTGTCGATTGTGTATCTGATGGGCACTTACAGCTCGCCGAAAGCCGGTGTGATGACCGGTGTGTATGGCCGCGGCCCGGTGCTGATTGGTTCTACTGCTATCATGCTGGTGGGGATTTTGATCACCGCCTTCTCACCCGTCTGGATGATTTTCATCGGAATGATCCTGGTCACCGGCGGATTCTTCGCCGCCCACTCGGTTGCCAGCGGCTGGATCGGCCGTCGCGCACGCCGCGCGAAAGGACAGGCGTCGTCACTTTATCTGTTCAGCTACTACGCGGGATCGAGCGTCGCCGGGACTCTGGGAGGATTCTTCTGGCACGCCTACGGTTGGTACGGAATTACGGGGTTTATCAGTCTGATGTTGGTTGTTGGGGTCGGTGTCGGGATCCGGTTGATGCGGCTTTCTGAGGCAAAAGCCGCTTAATGCCATTTTAAGAACCTGGGTTGCCACCCAAACTGGCCCAGATGGCGCGTTAACGCGCGCGCCCTCCGGACACCCGCGCTTTTTAACTGCGCCAGCCCGAATCACTCACCCAGTTTAGAAAGCCTCCTCTGGCTGTCAGCCTCAAATAACTGCATCCGCGCAGTATCAATCTGCACCCAAACCCTGTCCCCCGGTGCGGCACCGGATCTCACCATGCTGTAAACACTCAGCCGTTCTCCACCGAATGTACCGTGGATAAGCTCACTCAGGCCGGTGGGTTCGATGAGCGTAACGTCCAGAGGAACCGCACCAGGCGCGCCCTGTTCGCACAAGACAATGGCTTCGGGGCGCACGCCGCAGGTGACTTCTGCACCACTTTTCAAATTCGTAATCTGCGGGTCAACCGGCAGCGTCTGGCTGGCATTGATGCGCAGCTGCGGCGCGGAATCACCCAGTTCGATTGTGCCGTTAATGAAGTTCATTGAGGGCGAACCGATGAAGCTGGCGACGAATTTATTGGCTGGCGTGTCGTAAAGTTCCAGAGGAGTGCCGACCTGCTGGATGACGCCGTGGTTGAGCACCACGATGCGGTCGGCAAGCGTCATGGCTTCGACCTGATCATGGGTGACGTAAACAATGGTGTTGCGCATGCGCTGGTGCAGGCTTTTGATTTCAATGCGCATCTGCCCGCGAAGCTGAGCGTCAAGGTTGGAAAGCGGTTCATCGAACAGGAAAACCTGCGGTTCACGCACAATCGCCCTGCCCATTGCCACACGCTGACGCTGGCCGCCGGAAAGCTCTTTCGGACGACGGTGCAACAGCGCCGTCAGCCCGAGAATATCCGCCGCTTTGTTCACGGCCGCGTCGATTTCGGCTTTCGGGCGTTTTTGCACTTCAAGGCTGAAACCCATATTCCGCGCGACGGTCATATGCGGATACAGTGCGTAACTCTGAAATACCATCGAGATATCGCGGTCTTTTGGCGCGACCTGATTCATCAGGCGCGTGCCGATGTGAATGTCCCCCGCCGTCGCCAGTTCCAGCCCGGCGATGGTGCGCAGCAAAGTGGATTTTCCACAGCCCGAAGGCCCGACTAACACCACAAATTCGCCGTCCTGAATCGTCAGGTTGATATGACGCAGCACTTCGACATTTTCGTAACGTTTTTGAAGATCGGAAATCGTAATCTGAGCCATAAAATTATCCTTTAACCGCGCCAGCCGTCAGCCCCTGAACCAGGTAACGCTGAATGAATGCAAAGAAAAGACAGGCAGGGATCAGCGCCAGCACCGCCGCCGCCATCATGTCACCCCAGGAAACCGCGAATTTCGACACAAAACTGAGCAGCCCGACCGGAAAAGTCATCACCTCGTTTTTGTTGATAAGCATCAGCGAGAACAGCAGTTCACTCCACGCAGCGGTAAACACAAATCCGAGCGTGGCGGCCATGCCCGGCAACGTCAGCGGTATAATGACTTTGCGCAGCGCCATAAAACGGCTGCACCCTTCGAGCATCGCCGACTCCTCCAGATCTTTCGGAATACTGTCGAAAAACGACTGCATCAGAAAAGTGGCGAACGGCACGTTGAACGCGGTGTAAATCAGGATCAGCCCCAGCAGGCTGTTGGTCAGCCCGAGCGGTGCCATCACTTTGTAAATCGGCGCGAGGATCATCACCAGCGGGAACATTTGCGTGAACAGCAGCAGCGCCGCCATCACGGTTTTGCCACGAAAGCTGAAGCGCGAAAACGCAAAACCTGCACCGGCGGCGATCACGGTCGTCAGGAATGCGGTGCCGAATGACACAATCAGGCTGTTAAAGAAATACAGCGGAAACTGGCTTTCGGTAAACACGCGCTGGAAATGCACCAGCGTCAGTTCACTGGGCCACATCCGCACGCCTTCGCTGTAGAGCAGTTTGTCCGGTGTAAACGAAATCTTGATCAGCCAGTAAATCGGAAACAGCGCGAACAGCAGGTAAAAGAGGATCCCCAGCCGGTGTCCCCCTTTGCGGAGCCACAAATTTAACGAGAGTACGTTCATCGGATTCTCCTTATTTCAACAGCTGGTGGCGGATACGCAGTAAAACCAGTGCGTACAGCGTCATCAGAACCAGCAGGAATACCGCCATCGCCGAGGCATAGCCAAAGTCGAGTTTCCGGTAGGCCGTGGTGAAAATGAAACTTGACAGAATCGACGTCGAATTTGCCGGGCCGCCGTCGGTCATGACCACAATCAGGTCGGCAAAATTGGCAATCCAGATGGTGCGCAGCATGACGGTAATCGCGATCATCGGTGCCAGAAACGGCAGCGTGACTTTGCGAAACTGCTGCCAGCCGGATGCACCGTCCATCGCCGCCGCTTCATACAAATCTTTTGGGATCGACTGCAACGCCGCCAGCAGCGTGATGGCAAAAAACGGAATGCCAAACCAGACATTCGCCAGCACCGGGCCGTAAAGTGCCAGCGTCGGATCCGACAAAATGTTGTAAGGCTCAGAAATAATGTGCAAATCCGTCAGCCAGTACGGCAGCACGCCGATCACCGGATTCAACAACCATGCCCAGGTCAGACCGGAAAGAAACGCGGGCACCGCCCACGGCAGAAACACCAGCGCCTGGACCCAGCGGCGGCCGGGGAATTCACGGTTGAGCAGCAGCGCCAGACCGAGCCCCAGCGCGAACTGTAAAACCAGCGACGTGGCCGTCCAGTTAAAGGTGTGACGCAGTGCGGCGTAAAAATGCCGATCATCAAACATTGTGCGGAAGTTATCCAGCCCGACCCAGCCGGTATCAAACGGGTTAAGCAGCTGAATATTCTGGAAAGCATAAGAAATGCCGATCGCCATCGGTACAAAAATAAACAGGCCAATCAGCACCATCGTCGGGCTGAGATAAACCCAGGGTTCAAGCAGCGCCCGCAAACGGGGAAAGCGCGGCGCGGCAGCGGTGTCTGGCGGTGAAACTTCCAACATCATGACGCGTCTCCAGTTGTAAAAGGTGTTAACTCCGGCACCGCGTGCCGGAGCCGGATGCTTACTTCTGCGTAGCCAGCCACGCCTTTTGCTCTTTGGTGAGGTATTTCGCCCAGTCTTTCACCATGCTTTCTGTGTCGTTCTGGCCGAGCAGCGTCTCCTGCGAGCTGTCTTTCACAATCACCGAGTTAAAATAACCCCAGCCTTTAAGGTGTGTCGGCATGGTAAGCGGAATGTAATCCGGACTGTTCAGCTCGGCAAACCAGCCGGCGAACTGCGGCGCGTGGTAATACGCGTCCTGCTCAGCGCCTTTGTAAATCGGCAGCGTGCCGACGAATTTCGACCACGTCAGGTTGTTTTCTTTGTTGCTGAGGAAGGAAATCAGATCCCAGCTTTGATCCTGATTTTTACCCTGTTTGAACATCGACCAGCCGGTGTAACCGATGGTCGGATAGGCTTTGCCGTTGGGCCCGAGCGGCATCGGCGCGACCGAGAAATCGTCCGGGTTCATGCTGTTTTTGATGGCGATCAGCGCGTCCGGATCCTGATCGAGCATTGCGCATTTCCCGGAATAGAAGCCGGAGACTATTTCGTTAAAACCCCAGTTGACGCTGTCTTTCGGCGCGTAACCTTTCTGGTACATGTCCACCAGGAACTGCGCCCCTTTAATTGCGCCCGGATGCGTCAGCGTGCTGTTGCCGTCTTTGTCGAAAAAGTCCGGCGAGCCGTTCATCGCCGCCATAAACATCATCCAGGCGTTCGTGCCACCGACGCCACCGCGCATGCAGTAGCCGCTGATGCCGTTGCCCAGCCCGCTGATTTTCTTCGCATCGGCCATAAACTCGTCCATGGTTTTCGGTGGCTCAGTCAGCCCGGCCTGCTGGAAGAGTTTTTTGTTCCAGAACATCGCCCGCAGATAGAAACCGTAAGGGATCATGGTCGCCGTGCCGCCGGAAGAGCGCGCCATCGTCAGCGTTTTATCGGTGAGATCCGGCGTGCCGCTCCAGCTTTTCAGGCGCGGTTCGAGATCGGCCAGCATCCCGTTGCTGGCGTACAGCCCCTGCCAGGTATCAGGCATTTCCACGACGTCCGGATATTGCCCGCTCTGAATCATCGTGCCGAGTTTTTCAAACGCCTGCCCCCAAGGCAGTGACACCACTTCAATCTCGACATCCGGATGTTGCGCCTTGTATGCAGTCAACATTTTTTGCAGCATTTCGGTACGCGCCGGGCTGGTGATCACTTCCACCAGCGTCAGTTTGGTGGCGGCAAAACCGGCACAGGAAAACAGGCTGACGCTGAGGGTCAGCGCGCTGAGCAAAGCATGACGTTTCGGGTGTCGCATAATCTTGATTCTCCACGGAGCTAAGGGTCGGATCACAGGAACAGTCGTTGATGTTTTTACCGGGTTCAGGAACAGGCGCTTTCGATGGCGTTTTTCAGGTCGCGCCACAGATCGCCGGTGTCTTCAAGGCCGATAGAAATGCGGATCACGCGTGGCGATACGCCAAAATCAATCGCCGAGTTAAATTCGCCCGCCTGATTCAGCACGGAAATGGCGGGCATCACCAGGCTTTCAAATCCGCCCCAGCTCACGCCCATCCGGAACAATTTCAGTGCGTTACAGAATGTCGGAATGTCGATGCCCTCGCTGAGTTCGAATGAAAACAGGCCGCTGTAACCGGTCAGCGTTGACGTCGGCAGCGGGTCTAAACCGGGATGATTCACCTGCGTAATGCGAGAATAGCCCTGTAAACGTCGCGCCAGTTCCAGCGCACTTTCGTGATGCTGACGCATACGCAGCGGCAAAGTCCGGAGGCCGCGCAGTAAAAGCCAGGCTTCGTTAGCCGACAATTTCCCGCCTAAAAACGGGCTGATATGACGGGTAATCGCACCGATGCGTTCCTGACTGGAGATGACCAGACCGGCTACGACATCGCTGTGCCCGCTGATGTATTTGGATGCGGAATGGATCACCAGATCGATACCGGCCGCCAGCGGTTTCTGGAAAACCGGCGATGCCCAGCTGTTGTCGATCATCGTGATCACGCCGTATTTTTTTGCCAGTGCGGCAATCGCTTTCAGATTCTGCTCGCCCATCACCCAGCTGTTCGGGCTTTCCAGATACAGCAGTTTCGCGCCCTGAATCGCCTCTTCCAGGGCAGGAAGTGAACTGCCATCCACGAACTGAGCCTCAATCTGAAAACGGGTGCAGAACCCGCGCAGGAAGCGGTAGGTATCCGGGTAAACGTGATTCACACACACGACTTTGTCGCCCGGTCCGGCCACGCTCAGAATGGAATTGCTGATCGCCGCCATGCCGCTGCCGAAGGCCAGACAGGCTTCGCCACCCTCCAGTTCCGCGACCTTTTTCTGCAATTCCACTACCGTCGGGTTATCAACGCGGGAATACAGCGCGTGATCGCTGTCACCGCGAAAACGGGCGATCATGCTGTCATAATCGGTGAAACTGAATAATGATGACTGATAAATCGGCGGCGAAATCGCGCCGCGATCATGGCGTCCGTCGTGGACTAAACGGGTGTATTCGTGCAACTCATCGTGCGGGCTTTTATCATCTTGCTGCATTGATCACTTCCTTCATGTCACGTTCAGTTATGTTCAGAATGTCGTTGCTCAGCCTGCGTGCGGTTTCCGGCTCGCGCCGCGCAATGGCTTCAAATAAGGTCCGGTGCAGCGGAAAAGAGTCGCTGAACAGCGCCTGTTCCGGCGGTGATTCGAAAAAGGCGTGCAGCAGGTCGTAGATCCCGCCGACCATTTGCAGCAGCAGCGGATTGTGCGCGGCGGTGTAAATCGCAGCATGAAACTGCCAGTCTTCGGCTCCGGCAGAACCGACGCTCAGATGCACTTTTTCCATCACACCGAGCTTTTGTTCGATAAACAGCAAATCGCTTTCCGTCGCCCTGACTGCTGCCAGCGCCGAGGCTTCGCATTCAATGATCCGGCGGACTTCCAGCGCGTGAAGCATGGTGGCGGAGTCGTTTTTAAAGCGCAGGGACAGAAAGCTGTCGTTAGCGGTGACTTCCGATTGCAGGAAAGTGCCGCTGCCTTTTTTTCGCACGATAATGCCCAGCGCTTCCCAACGTTTCAGCGCCTCGCGGACGGTATTGCGGCTCACCGCCAGCCCTTCCGCCAGCACGCGCTCGGGTGGCAATTTTTCACCCACGCGGGTGCCGGACTGCGCCACATAGCGGGTCAGCGCATCAAGCACCAGCGTATCACTTTGCTGAGGAGCAATCGGGTGCAACAAGTTCAGTTCACCGTGCATATTGTTCTCCGCGCATCGGCCAAAATTGGCCCAACAACTCAACCTGTGAACCACTTTGCAATTTGTTTGCCAGTTTTTAGATAAAGCACTAACTCAATGATTTCCCCTCAGATAGCGTATTTACGCACCGGTCCGGGTAACAAAACCGCGATCGCCGTGGTGCAAAAATCACCGGTTTTGTTATGTCACTGTGCAGGATATGTTCAGACTTGTAGCACGCAATGGATTGACGCTCGTTAGCGCAAATGATAATTGTTATCATGTAAATTCATTTCATCAGGCAGGTTTGTATGACCACGAACACTGACCGCGCGTCTGTCGCCACCGTTTGTATTGTTGGCGGCGGCCCAGCCGGACTAATGCTGGGCTACCTGCTGGCCCGCCAGGGAATTGACGTGACGGTGCTTGAAAAACACCGGGATTTTCTGCGTGATTTTCGCGGCGACACCATTCACCCTTCGACGCTGGACATCATCTGGCAACTGGGTTTTCTCGATGAGTTTCTCGCCCTGCCGCATCAGCGCGCCGAGAAGCTGTACGGCGAAATCAACGGCAAAGAAACCACGCTGGCGGATTTCACTCATCTGCCGACGCAGTGCAAATTCATCGCTTTTATGCCGCAATGGGATTTCCTGAATTTCATCGCCAGCAAGGCCGCGCTGCTGCCGAATTTCCGGCTGATCCACAATGCGCAGGTGCTTTCGCTGCGGGAGAATGAATCCCAGATAACCGGTGTTCTGGCGGATGTGAACGGCGAAACGCAGCATTTCGACGCCGATCTGGTGGTGGGTTGTGACGGCAGAAATTCAATTGTGCGCGAGCAGGCCGGGATGGAAATCCGCCGTTTCGGCGCACCGCGTGACGTGCTGTGGCTGAAAATCAATAAACGCACGGACGACCCGCAGTGGTCGATGGGGCATCGCGGGCCAAAGAAAAACTTCATCATGATCGACCGCGGCGATTACTGGCAGTGCGGTTATTCGATTCCAAAAGACAGCCTCGACGCGCTCAAAGCACGCGGCATCCCGCCTTTTCTGGATTTGCTGACTGAAGTCTCACCGTTTGAGCGTGAGCGTCTGGGCGAAGACATTCAGAGCTGGGACGACGTGCGCCTGCTGGTGATCCGCATCGACCGCCTCAGAGAATGGGCTAAACCCGGCCTGTTATGCATCGGCGACGCCGCCCACGCGATGTCCCCGATTGGCGGCGTCGGCGTAAATCTGGCGATTCAGGATGCCGTCGCGACCGCAAATATTGTCGCGCAACCGCTGAAAGCCGGGCGTCTGACGCTCCGTCACCTGAAACGCATCCAGCGGCGACGGACATTCCCGACGTGGGCAACGCAGACGTTACAGATTATGATCAGTAAGGCCGGGCAAAAACCCCGCAAGCGCGCCCCTTCCCGGCTTGAAAGCTGGCTACGGGGGAGGAAGTTCATTCCCTTCCTGTTCGGACGGCTGATCGGAGTCGGGTTTTATCGGGAGATCCCGAAGTTATGAGCGTGAGACGCACAATGCGTTTGCAAGCGGACTGAGTAGGTTTCGGTTTTTCAATTGCGGCGATCGCTCAGCGGCTCGCGCCGAAACCGACCAAAAGGGGAAAGTGCTTTTCCCCTTTTGGATTTCCCCACGCTTTTTCAACACGCGCTCCGCTCGCTGGCACTGTTTTAGTAACGCCTCTTATTGCCGCGAAAACTTGCCGCCACACGGTGCCTTCGTTTCGGTGTTCGAGCCTTGGGTCCCGAAACTCTCACTCAGCAAGCTTTCAAAAATCACGCCGTATGAGCACCGCAAAAACCGCCTGGTGATGTCGGTCATACATCACAAATATCAATCCTCTCCCCTATTTCATCACCGATAATTGACAAGCGTCATTACGCCGGAACGGTTAATTGTTCAAAGTGCCCGCCTTTCACTTGGATCCAAATTTAATCTCGGGGAATACATGTATGACAGAGTTATTGATAGGTCTGGTGGTGGCCGTGTTTGTCGGGCGGTACATCATCAAGGGGTATTCACCCACCGGCGTACTGATGGTTGGCGGGTTAATACTGCTGATTATCAGTGCGTTAATGGGCCACAGCGTGTTGCCGGAAGGCACGAAGAGCACCGGCTGGAACGCCACGGACATCGTGGAATACGTCAAAATCCTGCTGATGAGCCGCGGTGGCGATCTCGGGATGATGATCATGATGCTGTGCGGTTTCGCGGCGTACATGACGCACATCGGCGCTAACGACGTAGTGGTCAAACTCGCATCACGTCCGCTACAGATGATTAACTCGCCATACATTCTGATGGTCGCGGCCTATATTCTGGCGTGTCTGATGTCGCTGGCGGTGTCTTCCGCGACCGGTCTCGGCGTACTGCTGATGGCGACGCTGTTCCCGATTATGGTGAATGTCGGCATCAGCCGCGGCGCGGCGGCGGCGATTTGTGCGTCGCCGGCGGCCATTATTCTTTCCCCGACCTCAGGCGATGTGGTGCTGGCGGCGCAGGCGGCCAACATGCCGCTGGTCGATTTTGCCTTCAAAGTCACCCTGCCGATTTCGATTGCCGCTATTGTGGCGATGGCCGTCGCGCATTTCTTCTGGCAGCGTTATCTGGATAAACGCGATACCGCCGTGGTAGATAGCGTGGATTCCAGCAAAGATGACGTCATTGAAACCAACGCCCCGGCGTTTTACGCCATTTTGCCTTTCACGCCGATTATCGGGGTGCTGATTTTTGACGGTAAATGGGGCCCGAATCTGCATATCATTACTATCCTGGTGATCTGCATGGTGCTGACTGCACTGATTGAAACAGTAAGAAACCGCAACGGGAAAGCCGTGTTTGCCGGGCTGGACGTCGCGTATCGCGGTATGGCGGATGCGTTTGCCAACGTCGTGATGCTGCTGGTTGCGGCTGGCGTTTTCGCGCAGGGTCTGAGCACCGTCGGCTTTATCAGCAGCCTGATCGGGCTGGCGCAAAACTTTGGTTCTGGCAGCATTATTATGATGCTGGTGCTGGTCACCATCACCGTCCTTGCGGCCATGACCACCGGCTCGGGCAATGCGTCGTTTTATGCGTTCGTGGAACTTATCCCGAAACTGGCGGCGAAAATGGGCATCAACCCGGGATATCTGGTGATCCCGATGTTACAGGCGTCCAACCTTGGTCGCACCATTTCACCGGTCTCGGGCGTCGTGGTCGCCGTGGCAGGTATGGCAAAAATCTCCCCGTTCGAAGTGGTAAAGCGCACCTCCGTGCCGGTTCTCGTGGGGCTCATAGTGGTTATTGTCGCCACAGAAATTCTGGTTCCGGTTCACTAATTCCCCTCCTTTTCTAATGCTGAAATCATTTGCGCTGTATCAAGGCGGCAACTGAGCAAATCCCCGGAAGCATACAAAAGTATGTGACCGGGGTGCGCGAAGGAAGCCAACGCCGAGACAGCGTGAAGGATGAAAGTATTGATCACATAAATACGATATGGGCTAATACCAACTCAGGTTAAGCTACTGCGCCTTGAAGGTCGGGGAAAAAGCCCCGTCTGAGTGATGGCGAAATCCGCGTAATATAGGCTTTTTATGTCGAATAATCCGGGCTACAAACGAATCGGCGGGTGGTTACTGGCCCCGATGGCGTATCTGATTGTCACGCTGCTGAGCGTTGTATTAATGCTGTTCCTGTTTTCAATGGCCATATTTATGCCGGAATCACGCGAATATTTAATCACCAATTCGCAGGCCTTTACGCTGCAATGGTATTTCTCCGTGGTAACCACGTTAGCGATGGGGTTATTTACCGTTGCGGTTCTCTGGCAATTTTGTAAGCGTGCCAGAGCGTTACCAAAAATGTATATTATCTGGTTGTTGTGTACGGTATTGCTGGCGGTAAAAGCCTTTGCATTCTCGCCGGTTACCGATGATCTGGCCGTGCGTAACTTACTGTTACCCTTATTGGCTGCTGCGGTGTTTGTGCCTTATTTCAAGCGCTCACTGCGGGTGAAAGAAACCTTCACGGAATAACCCTGAAGTTTTAATGTTTATTATGTCCGGGCAATTGTCATGACCTCTTACTTATTACTGTTTGTCGGCACCATGCTGGTGAATAACTTTGTTCTGGTGAAGTTCCTCGGACTTTGCCCGTTTATGGGCGTGTCCAAAAAACTGGAATCCGCCATCGGCATGGGCCTGGCGACCACGTTCGTGATCACCTTGTCGAATATCTGTTCGTGGATGGTCAACACCTTCATTCTGATGCCGCTGGGCCTGGTGTACCTGCGCACCATGGCGTTTATCCTGGTGATCGCTGTCGTCGTACAGTTCACCGAAATGGTCGTGCGCAAAACCAGCCCGTCGCTGTATCGCCTGCTGGGTATTTTCCTGCCGCTTATCACTACCAACTGCGCCGTGCTCGGCGTGGCGCTGCTTAACATCAACCAGCAGCTGAATTTCATGCAGTCCGCGCTCTACGGTTTTGCCGCCTCACTCGGTTTCTCGCTGGTGATGGTGCTGTTCGCCGCCATTCGTGAGCGCCTGGTTGTCGCTGACGTGCCTGCACCGTTCAAAGGTTCTTCGATTGCGCTGGTCACGGCGGGCCTGATGTCACTGGCCTTTATGGGCTTTACGGGTCTGGTGAAATTCTGATGTTTGAATTATGGGTAGCGATTGGTGCGCTGACCGCACTGGCTCTGGTGTTTGGCCTGCTGCTGGGTTACGCCTCGCGTCGTTTTGCCGTGGAAGGCAACCCGGTTGTCGATCAGATTGACGATATCCTGCCGCAAAGCCAGTGTGCGCAATGCGGTTATCCCGGTTGTAAACCTTACGCCGAAGCCGTGGCCAATGGCGACAACATCAACAAATGTGTGCCGGGCGGCGAAGCGGTCATGCTCAAGCTGGCCACCCTGCTCAACGTCGAGCCGCAGCCGATGGGCGAAGACGTCGCCGCCGCCGTGCCGGTGCGCAAAGTGGCGTATATCGACGAAAGCAACTGTATCGGCTGCACCAAATGCATTCAGGCCTGCCCGGTCGATGCGATTGTGGGCGCAACCCGTGCCGTGCATACCGTGATTACCGATTTATGTACCGGCTGTGACCTGTGCGTCGCACCGTGCCCGACGGACTGCATCGAAATGCTGCCGATCAAAACCACCACCGCAAACTGGAAGTGGGATTTGCAATCCATTCCGGTTCAGGTCATCCATGCGGAGTAACATGTTTAATCTGTTTGCCGCGCTCAAAAAAGACAAAGTCTGGGACTTCGACGGTGGTATTCATCCGCCGGAAATGAAGACGCAGTCGAGCCACGTTCCGCTGCGCAACGTGCCGTTGCCTGAGCGCTTTATCATTCCCCTTCAGCAGCATCTTGGCCCGGAGGGCGAGCTGTGTGTGAAAGCCGGTGACCGGGTTTTAAAGGGCCAGCCGCTGACGACAGGCCGTGGCCGCACCGTGCCGGTACACGCGCCGACGTCTGGCGTGATCACCGCCATCGAACCACATATCACCGCGCACCCTTCCGGCCTGAAAGAACTCTGCGTTCTGATTGAAGCCGACGGGCAAGACACCTGGTGCGAACGCAACATTGTGGCCGATTACCGCCAGCTTTCTGCCGGAGAGCTGAACCAGCGCATCAGCCAGGCCGGTATCGCCGGATTGGGCGGCGCAGGTTTCCCGACCGCCAGCAAACTCGCAGGCGGCCTGACGTCCACGCGCACGCTGATCCTCAACGCCGCCGAATGCGAACCCTACATCACTGCCGATGACCGGCTGATGCAGGAACACGCGGATCAGATCCTCGAAGGCACGCGCATTCTCTGTCATATGCTCAGCCCGGAACGCGTTCTCATCGGCATCGAAGACAATAAACCGGAAGCCATTGCGGCGTTTAAAACTGCGATTAAAGCTACGGCTCAGCAGGATCTGGCTAACGGTATCCGCTTCGAACTGCGCGTGGTGCCGACCAAGTATCCGTCCGGCGGAGCCAAACAGCTGACCAAAATTCTGACCGGCCTCGAAGTGCCGAAAGGTCATCACTCGTCGTCAATCGGCGTGCTGATGCAAAACGTCGGGACGGTTTACGCGATTAAACGCGCGATCCTCGACGGCGAACCGCTGATCGAACGTGTCGTGACGCTGACCGGTGAAGCGATGGCGAAACCCGGTAACGTCTGGGCACGTCTGGGTACGCCGGTTTCGCATCTGATGCAGGAAGGCGCGTTACAGCCGCAGGGCGATAAAAAGATGGTGATCATGGGCGGGCCGCTGATGGGCTTTACCCTGCCGTCGCTCGATGTGCCGGTCGTTAAGATCTCCAACTGCCTGCTGGCTCCGTCCGAATCGGAACTTGGCCAGCCTGAGCCGGAAGAAGCCTGTATCCGTTGCAGCCTGTGCGCGGAAGCCTGTCCGGCCGGTTTACTGCCGCAGCAGCTTTACTGGTTCAGCCGCGGCGAAGAACACGAAAAAGCGCGCAACCATAACCTGTTCGATTGCATCGAATGCGGCGCCTGTGCTTACGTCTGCCCGAGCAACATTCCGCTGGTGCAGTATTATCGTCAGGAAAAGGCCGAAATCCGTGCCATCGACAGCGAAACCGCCCGTGCGACCGAAGCCAAAGCGCGTTTTGAAGCCAAACAGGCGCGTATGGAACGTGACAAAATCGCCCGCGAAGAGAAACACCAGAAAGCCGCCGTTAAGCTGAGCGAAACGCCGGTAGACGACGCCCCGGTCGCCGGAGCCGTGGCTGAAACGGCGGAAGTGGATCCGCGTCAGGCCGCACTGGCCGCCGCCATTGCCCGCGCCAAAGCCAAAAAAGCGGCTGCCGCGCAGGAAATCCCGGTCGCGTCTGAACCGGTGCCTGAAACGCCGCCGACCGCAGAAGACGATCGCAAAGCCGCCGTGGCTGCCGCTATCGCCCGGGTAAAAGCGAAGAAAGCGGGAAATGGCGTGGTGGTGGAAGCCACCGACAGCGAGCTCAATGTGACTCCGCCAGCACCGGCAGAAGACGACCGCAAGGCCGCCGTAGCCGCAGCGATTGCCCGCGTGAAAGCGAAGAAAGCCGCCGCCGCTCAGGCCAATACTGACGAAGACGTGACAACGTCACCGGCTGAACCTTCTGCTGACGACAAGCGTAAAGCCGCTGTCGCCGCCGCCATTGCCCGTGCGAAAGCAAAAAAAGCGGCGGCGCAGAGTGACGCCGAAGAGTCCGCTGCGGACAACGACGCATCTTCAGAACCAGACACAACACAACAAGAAAGCGATCCACGCAAAGCCGCCGTGGCTGCTGCGATCGCCCGAGTTAAGGCCCGTAAAGCCGCTCAGACAATGTCGAACGAGGAATAGATGGCCTTCAGGATCGCAAGTTCACCTTTTACACATAACCGCCAAAATACCAGCACCATCATGATGATGGTGATTCTGGCGTGTATTCCGGGTCTGATCGCTCAGATTTGGTTTTTCGGCTACGGAACACTGGTTCAGCTCGCCCTGGCTATCGTGATTGCTTTACTGGCAGAAGGTGCCGTTTTGCAACTGCGCAAACAGCCGGTAAAAAAACGTCTGGGCGATAACAGCGCCCTGCTGACGGCCATTTTGATCGGCATCAGCCTGCCGCCGCTCGGCCCGTGGTGGATGGTGGTGCTTGGCACGTTTTTCGCCATCATCATCGCCAAACAGCTGTATGGCGGTCTGGGGCAAAACCCGTTTAACCCGGCGATGGTGGGTTATGTCGTGCTGCTGATTTCGTTCCCGGTGCAGATGACCACCTGGCTGCCGCCGGACGCGCTGCAACATCATCACATCAGCTTCACCGATACACTGCTGACCATTTTCACCGGCCACAGCGGGCAGGATCTGACCGCCTATCAGTTGCAAATGAACGTGGATGGCGTGACGCAGGCGACGCCGCTGGATGCCTTTAAAACCGGCTTACGCTCCGGGCATACAGCCGATCAAATTCTGGCAACACCGCTGTTTGGCGGCACGCTGGCGGGTCTGGGCTGGCAGTGGATTAACCTCGGTTTTCTGGCCGGTGGCCTGTTCCTGATGTGGCGTAAGATCATCAGCTGGCACATTCCGGTGGCAATGCTCGGTATGCTGGCGTTCTGCGCCGCCATCGCGTGGGGGCTGTCACCGGAAAGCTATTCTTCACCGCTGGTCGGCCTGTTCTCCGGTGCGACCATGCTCGGTGCCTTCTTTATCGCCACCGACCCGGTGACGGCGTCCACCACGCCAAAAGGCCGTCTGGTTTTCGGTGCATTAATTGGTTTACTGGTGTGGCTTATCCGCACGTACGGCGGGTATCCTGACGGCGTGGCCTTTGCCGTTTTACTGGCCAACATTACCGTGCCGCTGATTGACCACTACACTCAACCACGTGTTTACGGGCATCGCTGAGGAAGAATTATGTTAGCTACAATGCGACGCCACGGCCTGATCCTGGCTTTCTTTGGCGCACTGATGACCGGCATGACCGCCATCGTAAACCTGCTGACCAAGCCAACGATTGAACATCAGGCGCTGTTACAGCAAAAAACGCTGTTTGATCAGGTGATCCCGGCCAGCGTTTACGATAACAACATGCAGAACGAATGTTACAACGTCACCGATGAATCACTCGGCACCGCTACGCCGCACCGCCTGTATCTGGCGCGCAAAGGCGGTGAACCGGTGGCTGCCGTGGTGGAAACTACCGCGCCAGACGGTTATTCCGGTGCAATCCAGCTGCTGGTTGCCGCTGATTTTCATGGCAAAGTCTACGGTTCCCGCGTGCTCGAACAGCATGAAACGCCGGGGCTGGGTGACAAAATTGAAGTGCGTATATCTGACTGGATCAAGCATTTCGCCAACGAAACCGTGAACGGCCCCAGCGACCCGCGCTGGGCTGTGAAGAAAGATGGCGGCGTGTTTGATCAGTTTACCGGCGCGACCATTACCCCGCGCGCTGTCGTGCGCTCGGTGAAACGCACGGCGTTATTTATCGGGACGGTGCCGTCTCAGCTTTCCCACCTCACCCCTTGTGGAGCCCGTGATGAGTGAAGCCAGAAAGATAATCGTTCAGGGTCTGTGGACCAATAACTCCTCGCTGGTCCAGCTGCTGGGGCTTTGCCCGCTGCTGGCCGTGACGTCCACGGCGACTAACGCCTTAGGTTTGGGGCTGGCAACCACGCTGGTGCTGACCTGTACTAACGGCATGATTTCCGCGTTCCGTAAGTGGATCCCGGATGAAATCCGTATTCCGATTTACGTGCTGATCATCGCATCGGTGGTCAGTACCGTTGAAATGCTGATCAATGCGTATGCCTTTGGTTTGTATCAGGCGCTGGGGATTTTCATCCCGCTGATTGTGACCAACTGTGTGGTGGTCGGACGTGCGGAAGCCTGCGCCGCGAACAGTCCGGTGCATCTGGCGGCGCTGGACGGCGCCATGACCGGCCTCGGGGCGACGTGCGCAATGTTCGTCCTCGGTTCGATGCGTGAAATTCTCGGCAGCGGCGTGTTGTTTAACGGCGCAGATTTGCTGCTCGGCGGCTGGGCGAAAGTGCTGCGCGTTGAAGTGATTCATCTGGATAACCCGTTCCTGCTGGCGATGCTGCCGCCGGGCGCGTTTATCGGTTTGGGCCTGCTGCTGGCGGCTAAATACCTGATTGATCAGCGCATGAAAGCGCGAAAAGCGGTGCAACACGTTGCCGCCGAAGACAGTTTGCCAAAGGGAAGTGTTCATGAATAAGGAAAAGCGCATTGAGATCCTCAGCCGTTTGCGGGACAACAACCCGCATCCCACAACCGAACTGGTGTACACCACGCCGTTCGAGCTGCTGATTTCGGTGTTACTTTCCGCGCAGGCCACGGACGTCAGCGTGAACAAAGCGACCGCGAAACTTTATCCGGTCGCGAACACGCCGGAGTCCGTTCTGGCGCTCGGCGTGGACGGTGTGAAGGAATACATCAAAACCATCGGCCTGTTTAATTCGAAAGCCGAAAACGTCATTAAAACCTGCCGGATTTTGCTGGAAAAACACAACGGCGAAGTGCCGGAAGACCGCGCCGCGCTGGAAGCCCTGCCGGGCGTCGGGCGTAAAACCGCCAACGTGGTGCTCAATACCGCTTTCGGCTGGCCCACCATTGCCGTCGATACGCATATTTTCCGCGTCTGTAACCGGACGAAATTCGCGCCAGGTAAGACCGTCGATGACGTGGAAGAGAAATTACTGAAAGTGGTGCCGAAGGAATTTATGCTCGACTGCCATCACTGGCTGATTTTGCACGGTCGCTATACCTGTATTGCGAGGAAGCCGCGGTGCGGATCGTGTTTGATTGAAGATTTGTGTGAGAGTAAAGAGAAGGTCTACGCGGAGTGAAAGGGAGTGCCGCTGCGCGGTTCCTTTTCCCGGTGTTACTCAGCCTGCGGCCTCACCCTTCCGACCTCCCCCTTCGCAGGGGGAGGAGAAAGTCAAAATCAAATAAACGACTTCGCCTGCTTGAGCACCACATCACACGCTTTGGTTTTCACTTTCTCTTTCACCTGCGTCAGCCCGCTGCCGAGATTATTCAGATCAACGCTCTGATCTTTACCGGTTTTCAGCAACCCGCCCAGCCCCTGCTGGTAGTCCTTGCTTTCAGCACCAGACGCGCTCTGGATCCCCAGTTTGTTCAGCAGCTGATCTTTCACGTTTTCGGTGCTGGCTTTAGAAAGTACGTTGTTTTTCACGCAATACTGCAATACACCGGCGACGTTGGTCGCGCTGGTGGAGGTCAGTGCTTTATCGCCGCCGTTGAGCAGTGAAGTCAGTGATGATGTGGTTCCCGTCCCTGAGGTTGTTCCCGCACTGTTCAGCCCGTCGGTGGCGGCCTGTTGCAGTTGTCCCAGCAGGTTATTTGATGCCTGTGCGGAGGCTGCCACTAACAGGCTGCCCGCGACGATGGCCAGAACGCCAGCTTTTAATGCTTTCATGTGCTACTCCATTCATTTCACTTATATATTGCGGGAAAGCTTGGTCTTAAATGATGAATTCATCAATAGGAAAATCGGAGAGAAACCGGCAATGCCGGTTTTATTTGATCGTCGGCGGGGGGGCAAGCGGTTGTTGCTGCGTCAGCCACAGACCGGCGGCGGTAAAAAAATGCTGCGCCAGCGCCGTCGCCCTGCCCGGTTCGGCCACTACCAGCGCCGCGTGGCGGGTCATAGGGGTGATGTCCAGCGGGCAGCGTTTCAGTGCCGGATGCATCTCGTCTATCAGATGCCCGCTCGGCACTAACGCACAGCCGATGCCGACAAACACGCCCTGCATCAGCTGAAATATCGAGGTACTTTCCAGACGTGGATGCAGTTCGAGTCCGGCCTGGCGGAAGAAATTATCCAGATAGCGGCGGAAATAACGGCTCGGCTCGGACAGACACAAAGGCAACGCCGCGGCCTGTTCGGCGGTCATCAACCCGACATTGTCCAGTTCGGGGAAATGGTCCGGGTGATACACCACGTCCACGCCGCCATCATCAAGCGACACCAGCTGGAAACGCAGTTCGTTGAGGGTCGAAAATTCGAAAAAGCCGATGCCGACATCCACGGAATGGCTGCTCAGCGCTTCAATCAGCTGATCGGCGCTGACTTCCGAGACGCGGTAATCCAGCCCCGGATGCGCCTGGCTCACCGCTCTAATCAGCCGCGCCAGCGAAACGCTGCACTGTGGCATAACGCCGATGCGTAACGTCCCGCTCATGCCCTGCTTGAGGGATTCCACCTCCAGCTTCAGGCCTTCGTAAACCGCCACTATTTCGCGCGCCCAGCTCAGCACCCGCAGGCCTTCGGCGGTGAATCCTTCGAAATTGTTGCCCCGGTTGATCAGGTTCAGCCCGAGTTCTTTTTCAAGATTTTTGAGCCGCATCGACAGCGTCGGCTGGCTGACAAAACTGGCTTCCGCCGCCCGCCCGAAATGACGTTCCCGTTCAAGATTGCAGAGATAAATAAGCTGTTTGATGTCCATTTTCGTTATATTTCAATGACTTATAGTTGATATCATGAGTGTGTAAATTTAATTATGTACTACGGCATGTACTTACCTTAAATCTGACCTGCAAATCTACGCGCATCTAGCTCCCATGCATTTATCATATCGGACGTCGATATTTTGTCACGGACTCTTGAGCCAGAATTGATGCCTTCTCCGAGATATCGCTCAACAACATGCAGCCTGGATGACTCCCTTCCGAACCGGCATATTTTATTGAGGTCAATCCCTGCCTCTACGTAGTCAGTTGCTGGCGATGGAAATCCCATAGATTCCTCCTACCTCACATAGCCCATGTTCACCAAGAAATAGCGTTTCTCTTCACCGTGACAGTCTGTATAATCACGAAAGAACGACTGATGTTTAGCTATCCAATCGTTAGCCTCGTTCAGTGACCAGAAGTGATTTACCTTAGCCAGCTCCTGAACGAATCGGACTGTGGTTACCACCTTCCCTCTCTTCGGGTCGCGCGTGATACTGCGCATGAACGCCACTTTGATGTCTGAATATTTAGCCATAACCAACCCATAAAATACTGTTCATTTATACAGTATAGTCATGGGGAATCGATCGGTGCAAACGATCGAATTGTAAATATCGATCGTTACAACCAATTTGAGGCTTGGCTACGATACGCATGACCTCAACTCAATCTTAATTATTTAAAATTGGACAGAAAATGAGCAATGAATCAAAGTTTCACGTAATCGTTGTGGGAGGATGTATCTTTCTTGGGGTGG
>NZ_JAFMOZ010000016.1:0-423 GCF_019049615.1 Rahnella sp. BCC 1045
CCGTCTGACCGGCCGTGGCGATAACGCGCTTTACCAGCACGTCATGCTCGGACGTGGCATCGGGGTTGTGGAACACCACGATATCGCCTTGCTTGACGGGCTGCCCAAGCTCGAGGCTGACCTTTTGTGCCAGGATCTGGTCGCCGATTTCGATCGTGGACTCCATGGAACCGGTAGGCACCACAAAGGGTTCGACCACAAACGAGCGAATCAAAAAGGTGGCGACCAATGCGATCGCGACGACCACGATCCACTCAAACGCACCCTTTAGCACGGAATGCTGCGATGGAACCATTCTCACTCCTCGCTCTGCGAATACGAAGCGTCCAGGATCTCCTGCGCGTACGCGCGCTCCTCAGCCGTAAGGCATGCCGTCTCGATAAGATCGGGGCGCCAACGACAGGTACGCTCGATGGCATTCAT
>NZ_JAFMOZ010000015.1:0-395 GCF_019049615.1 Rahnella sp. BCC 1045
CCTGGCGGCAACAGCGCGGTGGTCCCACCTGACCCCATGCCGAACTCAGAAGTGAAACGCCGTAGCGCCGATGGTAGTGTGGGGTCTCCCCATGCGAGAGTAGGGAACTGCCAGGCATCAAATTAGTAAAGTTTGCTATTAAGCAGGCTGTTATAGGAATAAGCGTGCTGATATGGCTCAGTTGGTAGAGCGCACCCTTGGTAAGGGTGAGGTCCCCAGTTCGACTCTGGGTATCAGCACCAGTAATAAGCGTAGAGTTCGGTAAATTACAGAATTTGCCTGGCGGCAACAGCGCGGTGGTCCCACCTGACCCCATGCCGAACTCAGAAGTGAAACGCCGTAGCGCCGATGGTAGTGTGGGGTCTCCCCATGCGAGAGTAGGGAACTGCCAGGCA
>NZ_JAFMOZ010000014.1:0-391 GCF_019049615.1 Rahnella sp. BCC 1045
GCACCACGTCCGTGAGCACGGCGGAGCCGCCCATGCCCTGCTCCTCCACCACGGTGACGTCCGCCCCGAGCGACGCCGCCACGAGGGCGGCCTCGTAGCCACCGGGGCCGCCGCCGATGATCACGAGCTTCTGGTCCGCGAATTCCCTCTGCACAGTCATGTCAGCCATGCGCCCCAGCCTACCGGGGCGCGCCCACACGCTGACGCGGCAGCCGTGCGTGCCTAGGATGGTGGCATGACTGACACCACGGCCCAGGAACCCTTCGAGCTCGCGCAGCAGGCCGCCGACGCCCTGCGGGAACGCACCGGCGTGGACCGGTACAAGATCGCCCTGACCCTCGGCTCCGGGTGGGGTGGAGCGGCGGACCTGCTCGGGGAGACCGTGTCCGAG
>NZ_JAFMOZ010000013.1:0-390 GCF_019049615.1 Rahnella sp. BCC 1045
CTCCGGGACCACGAGCGCGTACGCGGACTTCCTGCTCGCCCGCACGGGACAGGACGGGTTCGCGGTGGGTGCCGCCGCGGTCCTGCCGTGCTACTGGCTCTACGCGCACGTGGGGGCGGAGCTCACGGAGCGGGCGCGCCGCACGGGGCTGCAGGGGCACCCGTTCGCGGACTGGCTCGAGACCTACGACGACCCGCAGTTCCACGCCGCCACGGAGGTGGCCCGTGCCGCCGTGGACCGCGCCGCCGAGCAGGCGGACACCGCCACGCGCGAGGCCATGCGCCGCGCGTTCCTGCGCGCGTGCCACCTGGAGCTCGAGTTCTTCGCACAGACCTCGGCCGCCACCGCACGCCAGGAGGGCTGATCCCGCACGGCGGAGAGCCCGCGAGT
>NZ_JAFMOZ010000012.1:0-380 GCF_019049615.1 Rahnella sp. BCC 1045
CGATTGCGACGGCTAAAAGCGCGGTGAGTATTTTTTTGATGTTGCTGTTCATTACCCTTCCTCCCTACTGTCTGATGTCTTCTTTCAATCGGCGAAAAAACAAAGCGAGCACGCGCAACTATCCCGTAGCCACGAATGCTCGCTTTCGTATTTGCTTAGTATGAATCTCTTTATGGTCTATCTGTCTATCTAAGAGAGTATTCACGTGGTTTTCCCCCTTGTCAAGTACAATAATCGTCTTTCTCTTATTGTAGCCTATTTCCCTTGTCTTTCCTATAGGAAAGACTTCTTCTTTTGTAAAATCGTTCGATCGACCCTCGCTACGGGCCATCACAGCCTTCTTCCAATAAAAAAGCAAGCCCGAGGCTTTCACCCCGAGC
>NZ_JAFMOZ010000011.1:0-379 GCF_019049615.1 Rahnella sp. BCC 1045
ACTTCTACGGAGAGTGATGTTCAGCTGTAAACTTTCAATTTTTCAGCTTGTTCCAGATTGTTAAAGAGCAAAATACTTCGCAGCATACTGTTTCCAATACGCTCTGAAGTATTATTTAAAGGCTGTATGGTAATGGTGGAGCTAAGCGGGATCGAACCGCTGACCTCCTGCGTGCAAGGCAGGCGCTCTCCCAGCTGAGCTATAGCCCCATACAGTCACTTACAGATACCTTAATCACTAACACACCGGCAAGATGAGTTAGCCAATTTGTTCTCAGGCAAGGCGAAGTCATACGACGTTTGCTTGTGCAAACAAGTATGGCGACAACGCAGCATGAGGACGAATTGGTAGGCCTGAGTGGACTTGAACCACCGACCTC
>NZ_JAFMOZ010000010.1:0-266 GCF_019049615.1 Rahnella sp. BCC 1045
CGTAATAGCTCACTGGTCGAGTCGGCCTGCGCGGAAGATGTAACGGGGCTAAACCATGCACCGAAGCTGCGGCAGCGACGCTTAGGCGTTGTTGGGTAGGGGAGCGTTCTGTAAGCCGTCGAAGGTGGTCTGTGAGGGCTGCTGGAGGTATCAGAAGTGCGAATGCTGACATAAGTAACGATAATGCGGGTGAAAAACCCGCACGCCGGAAGACCAAGGGTTCCTGTCCAACGTTAATCGGGGCAGGGTGAGTCGACCCCTAAGGC
>NZ_JAFMOZ010000009.1:0-260 GCF_019049615.1 Rahnella sp. BCC 1045
GATGGGAAGCAGGTTAATATTCCTGCACTTGGTGTTACTGCGAAGGGGGGACGGAGAAGGCTAGGCTGGCCGGGCGACGGTTGTCCCGGTTCAAGCGTGTAGGGGGTGTGACCTGGTAAATCCGGTTACATATTAACCCTGAGGCGTGATAACGAGCCACTACGGTGGTGAAGTAGCTGATGCCATGCTTCCAGGAAAAGCCTCTAAGCTCCAGGTAACACGAAATCGTACCCCAAACCGACACAGGTGGTCAGGTAGAG
>NZ_JAFMOZ010000008.1:0-258 GCF_019049615.1 Rahnella sp. BCC 1045
TGTATTTCGCGCCTGCGGCGGAAAGCCCCGCGCCCGCAGCCCCGGCTGCCGCATTTCCGCCCTGCATTTCGGCGACGATGGCGCCGGCGAGGGCGTGGCTGATGATGCGTTCGGCACCTTCGGCGGTATTGTTTTTGATGAACTCGGCCATGTACGGCGCGGCGGCTCCGGCGACGGCGGAACTCCAGTCGCCGCCCGTCAGGCCCTGTATGGCGGCTGTGATGGCCTGAATCGCCTGCTGTTTGTAGCTGCCGGTGC
>NZ_JAFMOZ010000003.1:0-255 GCF_019049615.1 Rahnella sp. BCC 1045
GAGATTCCCCCAGTAGCGGCGAGCGAACGGGGAAGAGCCCAGAACCAGAATCAGTTTGTGTGTTAGTGGAAGCGTCTGGAAAGTCGCACGGTACAGGGTGATAGTCCCGTACACAAAAATGCACAGACTGTGAGTTCGATGAGTAGGGCGGGACACGTGACATCCTGTCTGAATATGGGGGGACCATCCTCCAAGGCTAAATACTCCTGACTGACCGATAGTGAACCAGTACCGTGAGGGAAAGGCGAAAAGAAC